>JAWXUY010000017.1:0-13969 GCA_044425885.1 bacterium
CAATTATTTTCCTAAATCAAACTTATTTTTTATAAAATTAAATAAAAAAGCTTAGTACCTAAAATATTAGATACCAAGCTTTTTATTTTAAAAATATATTTATTTATTTTTTATTTATTTATCTTGTGCCATTTGTTTTTCTTGTGCTTCTATCATTTTTTTAACCATGTAGCCACCTACTGAACCATTTTGACGTGAAGTTAAATCGCCGTTATAACCTTGTTTTAAAGGCACTCCTAACTCAGATGCAACCTCATATTTAAACTGATTAAGAGCTTCTCTTGCTTCAGGAACTGCTTTTTTATTTGACATAATACCACCTCATATATATTTTTGATATTTTATTTTATTTTAAAGTTTATACAAATAAAAATTTTTAATTTTAATTTTAATTTGTAATAATATTATGTGATAAAATAAAAAATAAATTCGATGTAAAAAATGGTAATAAATTAGTCTTCTTTATTAATATCGTCTTCTAGTATATCTTCTTGCATCTCAACCTTTTCTTCTATTATTACATCTTCTATTATTACATCTTCTTTATCTTCTTCTATTATTACATCTTCTTTTAGCTCAATATCATCTTCTATTAGGCTTTCTTTTGCATCATACATATCATCTATTGTGTCATCTATATCTTCTTTTGACTTATTATCTTCTATCTCTTTTAGTATTCCCATAAATTCTTCGCCTGTTATATTCTCTTTTTGAATTAAAAAATCAGAAATCTTGTCTAAAGCTTCTCTATTATCCTCTAATATCTTCCTTGCTTTCTCGTGACACTCTTTAATTAATTTTAATATCTCTTGGTCTATCTCGTATTGCATTCTTTCAGAGCAATTCGTAACCATTCTGCCATCAAGGTATCTATTCTCTACGTCTTCTAGCCCTACCATATCAAATCTCTCAGACATACCATAAAGCGTTATCATACTCCTTGCTATGCTTGTCGCTCTTTTTATATCGTTGCTCGCTCCTGTCGTAACCGAATTGAATTCTACTTCTTCAGCGCATCGACCCCCTAATAAAACCATTATTTCCTCTAACATCTCTATATTACTTTGTAAGTGCTTATCTTCTTCTGGTATTTGAAGTGTGTAGCCGAGCGATCCCATTGTTCTTGGCACAATAGTTATTTTCTGGACTGGCTTTGTGTTTTTGAGCATAGCAGCAACTAGTGCGTGACCTACCTCGTGATATGCTACTATCTTACGTTCTTGCTCCGATAAAATCCTATCTTTTTTCTCTTTACCAGCTATCACTACTTCAACAGCTTCCATTAAGTCCTCTTGTTTTACTCTCTCTCTCTTATGTCTTACAGCCCTTAAAGCTGCCTCGTTTACCATATTAGCTAAATCTGCCCCTACGCTCCCGCTTGTAGCAAGTGCTATTTTATTTAAATCAACGTTTTCATCTAATTTTACTTTTTTAGCGTGAACGTTTAAAATATCTTCCCTACCTTTTAGGTCTGGACGTTCTACTATAATCCTTCTATCAAATCTACCAGGTCTTAATAACGCCTTATCTAAAACTTCTGGTCTATTTGTAGCAGCTAGTAGTACTATTCCTTTAGATGAGTCAAAGCCATCCATCTCTGCTAAAAGTTGATTAAGTGTTTGCTCTCTCTCATCGTTACCTCCATTATTATCACGTTTCTTACCTATTGCGTCTATCTCATCTATAAAAACTATACAAGGTGCGTTTTCTGTAGCTTGTTTATATAAGCTTCTAACTCTTGATGCTCCAAGTCCAACGTACATCTCTACAAAGTCTGAACCTGCGATAGATAAAAAAGTTACATTTGCTTCTCCAGCCACTGCTTTTGCTAGCATAGTTTTACCAGTTCCAGGTGGTCCTACTAGTAAAGCTCCTTTTGGTTGAACCGCTCCTATCTCTGTATATTTCTCTGGATTATTTAAAAAGTCTACTATTTCTTTTAAAGACTCTTTCGCTTCTTCTTGTCCTGCTACGTCTTTAAAAGTAACTCCTGTTTCTTTTTGTACGTATGCTTTAGCATTACTCTTACCCATTCCAAACATACCTCCGCCCATCTTACCCGACATATTTCTAAAAAATAGCGTTAAGATAGCATAAGTTAATAAAACTGGAAGAAAATAAGTAAGAAAAAAATCAAGTAAAGCATTGTTTTCTATAATCGGAGTAGTAAACTCGACATCATACTTTCTAAGGTCGGATTTTAAATCCGCATCAGGAAACCTTCCCGTGTATAAAACTTCTTGAGTGCTAGAGGCTTCCCAAATACTAGTATCACTGGCTTGAGTTTCATCGGCGCTATAAATCATTATTTTTCCAGAATGAAGCTCAACTCTTTCTATTTGACCTTCTTCAAGCATATCTAAAAATTCATTATAGTCTATCTCTTTAATAGTTTTAGCTTCCATAAAAATACTTATAATATTAAAGAGGAGTGTTATAGATATAGCTATAAAAAGAATATTAATAGGCGTGTTATTTTTATTTTTATTATTTTTATCGCTATTACTATTATTATTATTACTATTA
Organism: bacterium; assembly: GCA_044425885.1. Taxonomy (GTDB): domain Bacteria; phylum Bacillota; class Clostridia; order Lachnospirales; family CAG-274; genus Tyzzerella. Next base: position 2,527 of record JAWXUY010000017.1, read on the forward strand.
CTATTATTATTATCTAAATTATTCTCGTTTGAATTATCTATATCATTATCCATTAAGCAGTCCCTTTCATACTTATATTTCTTATACTTCAAAATCCATATAAAGTATATTATATATAATTTAGAACTATTCTTCAACTATTATTTTATTTATTTTAATAAACTTTTTGTAAATCTATCCCTGTATAATAATGATTTAGTATTTCAACATAAGTAGAACCATCTTGAGCCATGAAATTAGCTCCGTATTGACTCATACCTGCTCCATGTCCATAGCCCTTTGTCATAAACGTGATGGAGTCTTCATTTTTTACTATACTAAAATTACTAGACCTTAGACCAAATAGCGTTCTTATATCTCTACCGCTTATATTTACGTTATCGACTTGTACGTTTAAAACGTAATCCGCATCGGACCTTTCTAATATTTCAAAGCTTTCTATTATATTATTAGCATTTATACTAGAATACTGGCTTGATATTTTTTGTATTATTTCAGCGTTACTTACATCAATACTATAAATAAAATTAGGTGCTTGCTCATCTACAGAGCTATCTACATGAGTAATATAAGGTAGATTTTGACCCCAAATATTTTCAGATAACTCCGTTATGCCAGCACTGGTAGAGTGAAAAACTGCTTCTATAGGCTCATCGTTGTAAGTCATAATAATACCTTGCGTTTCGTATATAGCATTATATAATTTATCATAATAACTATCAAAGTTATTACCCCATTTGGTTTTTAAATCATCTAAAGAGTCGTAAGCTTGTCCAATAGAGGTGTGGTCGACTATTTGATTAATATCATCTATTCTTTTATAAGCATAAGTGCGCCCAGCTATAGCTTGAGCCTTTAGAGCTTCTTCGTTAAAACTAATAGGCATCTCAGCTCCTACTACCCCAAGTATATAATATTCAAAATTATTTAAGTCACTATTTTCACCATTTGATGTATTTGCATTTAAATCATTATTTATTATATCTAAATTATTTATTATATCTAAATTATCTAAATCATCTAAATCATCTAAATATTCTTCTTTACCCAAATCTAAAGTCATTATTCCAGTAGTAATATAAGGCACAATAAATATAACTACCAGTATATAAGTAAAAAAATAAGTTATCTTTTTTAAAACTCTATAATTTTTTTTAAATATAAATTTAATATTTTTTATAATCTTTAAATTTTTAATTTTTCTAAAATATATCACAAAATCACCTCTAGTAATTATATGACATATACATTACATTTATTATATTTATATTTTATAAATATTTGCACCTAGCTCTTTTAACTTATCTTCTATTTTATAATATCCTCTTTCTATGTGATATATATCACTTATTTCAGTCTTACCCTCCGCTACAAGCCCTCCTATTATAAGTCCTGCACCTGCTCTTAAATCAGTCGCTTTAACTTTTGCACCTGTGAGCTTATCTACCCCTTTTACTATCGCTGTGTTACTCTTTATTTTAATATTTGCTCCCATTAAACAAAGCTCCGATATGTGCATAAATCTATTTTCAAATATAGTTTCATTTACTACTCCAGTGCCATCTGATATACATAAAAGAGTCATAAATTGTGGTTGCATATCTGTAGGGAAACCGGGATAAGGCATAGTTTTTATATCTACATTCTTGAAGTTATCATCTAAGTTATTATTTAATACTTTTATACTCGTTTCTTTTTCTTCTAGCTCTATATTTATCTCTCTTAACTTAGAAATAATCGGCTTTAAATGCTCTTTATTTATATCGCACACTTCTATTTCACTTTTTGTTACAGCTCCCAAAACTAAAAAAGTACCAGCTTCTATTCTATCTGGAATTACCTCATGTTTATAATTAAAATTTTTTAGCTCCTCTACCCCGTGTATAATAATTGTTTCAGTCCCTGCCCCTTCTATTTTTGCTCCTAAGTTTATTAAAAACTCTATTAAGTCTACTATCTCAGGCTCTATAGCGCAATTAGAAATAATAGTAGTCCCCTCTGCTAAAACTCCTGCCATTATAAGATTTTCTGTAGCTCCTACGCTTGGAAAGTCTAGATAAATTTCAGCTCCTTTTAAGCCCTCTTTTGCTTCCATCGTTATTACGCCGTGTTCTTGCTTTATAGTAGCTCCTAGTAGCTTAAAGCCTTTTAAATGCAAGTCGATAGGGCGAACCCCTATAGGACACCCTCCGGGCATCTGTATAACAGCCTTTTTAAACCTAGATAATAGCGGTCCAGCCAACAAAAAAGAAGCCCTAATTTTCTTAACAAGTTCATAAGAAACCTCTTTATTTTTTATATTCTTAGTATTAATTTTAACTTGTTTATGTTCTTCATCTTTAGTAATATTTACACCCAGTTCTTCCAGTAATTCACACATTATAAGCACGTCACTCAAAAATGGTACTCTATTAATAGTAATATCTTCACCGCTAAATAATATACTACTCGCTATAATCGGTAAGCAGGCATTCTTTGAGCCGTCTATATATACTCTACCCCTTAAATTCATACTTTTTTTTACAACAAATTTTTTATCTTGATTTATATTTTTATTTATATCATTAATAGTATTATTCATACAACAAAACCCTCATTTATCTATATTCTATATTTTATATTTTATATTTATATATAATACCCAAAATATTTAAATTTAATATAAAAATAAAAATAAAAATAAAAAATATTAAATTATTTAATAATCTAATATTTTTTTATTTTTATTTTATTTTTTTTATTTCACGTCAGATTTTACTAGTTCTGAAAAAGAGGTTGCAAGCCCTGCTAAACCTTGTATATCAGACGGTATAATAATTTTAGTTGCTTTACCATCGGCTACTTTTTCAAAGGCTTCAAGTGCTTTTAACTTTATTATCTCGTCGGTTGGTGAAGCTTCATTAAGTAGTCTTATACTATCTGCCATAGCTTTCTGGACTATCAAGATAGCTTCTGCTTCCCCTTGCGCTTGGTTTATTCTTGCAAATTTCTCGGCTTCTGCCGCTAAAATAGTAGCTTCTTTCTCACCTTCTGCCACTAGCACTAGTGACTGTTTTTGTCCTTCAGCTACTAGTATTGACTCTCGTCGTTCTCTTTCTGCTTTCATTTGTTTTTCCATAGAGTCTTGTATTTCTGGCGGTGGTATAATATTTTTTAGCTCCACTCTATTAACTTTTATGCCCCAAGCGTCAGTTGCATCGTCTAGTATAGAGCGCATTTTAGTATTTATTATATCTCTTGACGTTAGAGTTTGGTCTAGTTCCAAATCACCTATAATATTTCTTAAAGTAGTTGCTGTTAAGTTTTCTATTGCTGAGATAGGCTTATCAACGCCATATGTATATAATTGTGGCTCTGTTATTTGAAAATATATAACTGTATCTATTTGCATTGTTACGTTATCTTTAGTAATTACTGGCTGTGGTGGAAAATCTATAACTTGTTCTTTCATAGATATTCTTTTTGCTATACGTTCTATAAATGGAATTTTAAAGTGTATTCCTGTGTTCCAAGTAGTATTATAAGACCCTAGCCTTTCTATTACATAAGCGTCTGACTGTGATACTATTACTATACTTGCTCCAAGTATTAGAACTATTAAAAAAAACAACAATAAGCTCTCTCCTATCATAAGAAGCCTCCTTTACTAAATTAAAATATTATTTATTTACCAATTCTTTATTTTTTATTTCTGATTCTAATTCTAATTCTTTTACCATCAATTTTACCCCTTTAATCTCTAGTATCTCTACTTTTGTGCCTCCTTCTAATCTTAAGTCTTGGTCATCTTCACTTAGTCTCGCCGTCCACACTTTTCCGTCTACTTTTACTTGTCCAGAGTTCCATGTTACTTCTTCTATTACAATTCCTATCATATTTATAATTCTATCAACGTTCGTTGGTATTTGCTCTTTATGAATATATTTCCTTGTAAGAGGTGTTAAAGCTATTATAAACAACAAAGATGATGACAAAAATATTATAAATTGCATAAAATTAGAGCTTGTAAAATTAGTCGATATCATCGCTACTATACTACCAAATGCAAACCACAAAGACGTAAGAGTAAGAGTATTTATTTCAAAAATAATAAATAAAACTGCAAACACAACCCACAGCACACTTTGGTAATTAAAATCTTTAGTAGTTATATCATTTTTTTCGTCTAATATACCTATATTATTATCATCTGCTATAGTTATATTTATATTACTTACTGGGCTAATTAAGCTAAATAATATTAATACGATTATTATAAAAACTTTATTTAAGTTAGATATTAAACTAGTCATAAAAAATCCCTCCCTTATAATTAAATATAGTATAACAAAATTAAACTTGTTTTGTCAAATACTATAAGTTTTATTAATATAGCTCTAGATTTTATAGTATGTTTATTTTAAATATTTTGTTAAAAATGTTAAATATCTTAAATATTTACAAATATGTTAATTATTTTTATTTATGTTATATAAAAATATTTATTCCAAAAATTTTTTTAAAATTTTAAAAAGTTTTTGTTGATTTTATTTTTAAAATATAGTATAATAACATTAACCAAAAAATAATAATAATTTGAAAAATAATAGTTTATACTTTCTGGGGTGTTCGTGAACCTTATATTTGAACCTACATTTTTGATTAGGGATTTCTAAATTTTAATATTTATGTCAGGCCTCAATTTAATTCCCTTTGGGCGGTGGAAGACAGATGATATTTGTGCGAGATCCCACCTAGTTTCGCTAGGTGTCAAAGCAAAGGAAACGGCATTCTGGTTTTTTTAAAAAAAAAGAGGCTTTTAGCCTTTTTTTTTGTTGCTTTTATTAACATATTTTAATATAATGTAATATAATATAATATATTATATTATATTATATTATTTATTATTCATATATATAAAGGAGGTTTTTAAAATGGAAGTTTTCCCTTTTCTAGCAGGTAGTATCATTTTTGTTGCTACTATGCAAGTTTTACTCAATAAAAACGATACGGGCTTTTATACTTCTATAGATAGGTATATGCGTGAAGAACGTGAAGCAAATTTCGTTACTAAAAATTTTAATGACATCAAACTTGATTATATATATCCTCAAACAACTTATCTTCCTTTTAAAGATTATGACCCCTCTCTTAACACTCCTGAAAATAAAATAGCTCTACTTATTAAAAGACAAGACTATGTATTCAGAAAATCTAATCTTGAAATGATTAAGTTACCCAACAATTTATCCAACAGAGAACTAAAAAAAATGGTCGGTATAAATAATTTTGATAAAATATCTATACTTGAAACCCATTATAATAGCTATGTGCGTGCCTTATATGAGTGGGCTTTAGAATTATATAATCTTGAACTCTTTGAAGAAGCTAAACTTGTTTTACTCGAAGGTGTTAGGGTTGAAGGTGATATCAGTGATATTTATATTCTTTTAACAAACATATACAACAAAAATAATGATAGGAGTAGTATATTAGCTCTTAAAACTCAAATAGAAAGTTTTGAATTATCCCTTATGCCCAAAATTTTAGAACATATAGACAACATATTATTAAATACAATTTTTAACAACAAAAGTTAATAAAAAATTTTTATTATTAATTATGAAAGGATTTTAGTATGAAAACTCCTCACAAACTAACAGATGAACAATTATTAGCAATGCAAGAATCAACAAAAGACATATTAGTTTCAGCCGCTGCTGGCTCCGGAAAAACAAGTGTTTTATCAGATCGTATTTTATATAAAATACTTAATGATAATGTTAATATAGACGAAATTTTAGTCGTTACTTTTACTAATTCAGCAGCTTCTGAAATGAAAGAGCGTATCATAAAAAAAATTAACAATGCTATCAAAAAAAATCCACAAAATAATTTCCTTAAAGAGCAACTCACAAGAATTAACAAAGCTAAAATATCCACGATAGATTCTTTTTTCTATAGCATAGTAAAAAATAATTTTAAAGTCTTAAATATAGACCCTAATTTTAAAATAGATAATGATGCAGAAACAAAGCTATTAAGACAACAATCTATCGAAAATTTTTTAGAAGATTTATACAAAAAAAATAATCCCTCTTTTATACAAACCATTGACGCTTTTACAAAAAAAGCCAATGATGAAAATTTTATAGAAATATTATTAAAAGTCCATGAAAATTCTCAAAATATCATTAACCCCTATAAAGCTCTCGAAGATGCTTATAAACAATTTAACATGACAACCAAAGGTGATTATTTTAATTCAGGCGTCTTTAAACAAATTATTTCTTATTCTAAAAGTTGTCTTGAAGAAGTTATACTGATTTTAGAAAAAATTAACTATATGATAGATGTTGAAAAATTTGATGATGAAATCAAAAAAACTGAGCTAAAAGAATTTTTTATTAAAGAGTCCGAAATCTACAATACTTTATTAAAAAATATAGAAAGTGAAAATTATGATGCTTTCTTAGAAGGTATTAAATCTTTTAAGCTTGGTAAATTTCCAAGTGCTAAATTTCCTAAAAATAATCCTGAATTTAAAGACAAAGTTAAAATTTTAAGAGATAGTGCGAAAGCTCTAATTACAAATACCAATTCAAAAGGATTAAAAGAAAAATTTTTTATCAAGTCAGTAGACCACGTATTAGATGATAGCAAAAAAGCTTATGGCATAATGAAAAGCTTTTGTGAGTTAATAATAGAGTTTGATAAGTACTACTTACAAGTAAAAAAAGACAAAAAAATATATAGCTCTAGCGATATTTCTCATTTTTGTCTAGATATATTAGTAAAAGACGGTCAACCAACTGACATTGCTAAGCAATATCAGCAGTGCTTTAAAGAAATAATTATAGATGAATATCAAGACAGTAGTCCAATTCAAGAAACTATTTTAGCTATGATTTCTAATAATAATAGGTTTATGGTTGGGGATATAAAACAGTGTATTTATAGATTTAGACAAGCTGATCCTAAAATATTTAAAGAAAAATATGATAAGTATGTTATAAAAGAAGATATTTCTAATAGAAGAATAGATTTAAATACGAATTTTAGAAGTTCTAAAAGCGTTATTGACTCTATAAATATAATATTTGAAAGTATTATGAATGATAATTTAGGTGGTATTAATTATGACAAGAGTTCTAAATTATATTTTAGTAATAATGATGGATTTAATAATCATAAGTGTGAGCTTACAATAATAGATGCACTTTCTGAAATTGATGAAGAAGAAGTGGAGTTAATGGGGTTATCAGAAGAATTATTATATTTACAAAAAGAAGAAATAGAGGCTCATTATGTAGCACAGAGAATTAAAGAGCTAGTAGAATATGAAAATTTTAATTATGGGGATATAGCTATAATTATGAGAACCAAAAAAAATATTGATGTATTTAATAAAATACTAGATGAATACTCTATCCCATGTTATAGTAATCTAAAAAATGGGTTTTATGACTTCATAGAAATACAAAATATTATTAATATCTTAAAGATACTAGATAATCCAATGCAAGATTTACCTCTAATAGGGGTAATGTATTCTTCTATCTTTAATTTTAACGCAAATGAGCTTCTTGAAATAAAATTGCTTAGTAGTAGATTGCCAAATGATGATAACTCAAGTGATAATAATATTTTCTGGAATAGCATACTAAAATTTATTGACAACACTTCAAATATTGACCTTAAAAACAAGTGTGATAAATTTCTAGATAAAATAAATTATTGGTCTATATTATCTAAAACGTTTTCTATTAATGAATTGCTATCGTTTATTTATGATGACTCCAATTATTATAATTATTTAGGGCTATTAAAAAATGGTGCTATACGTCAAGCTAATCTTATAAGTCTTATTGAAAAATCTCTTAATTTTGAACATATGAATTTAAATGGTTTATTTGGGTTTATTGCTTACATAGAAAAAATAAAAACATTTTCAGGAGATGGAGGAGTTGTTATGACATCAGAGGGTGAAGATGTTGTAAGGATTATGAATATACATCAAAGTAAAGGGCTTGAGTTTCCAGTAGTGTTTTTGTCTAATTTGAATAGAAATTTTAATACTCAAGACTTAAAAAAACAGTTAATAATTGACGAGTTAGCAATAGGTTGCTCTGTCTATATAGAGTCGTTATTTGATAACCAAGATGACAATGACAAAGAGATTGATGAAGACGATAGCGTAAGAAAACAAATTAATACTATACAAAAAAATATAATAAAAGAAAAAATTAAACAAGAAAACTATTCTGAAAATATGAGGCTGTTATATGTCGCACTAACAAGAGCTAAAGAAAAACTTATTTTAATAGGGTGTATTGATAAAAATTTTCATAAAAAAAATTATAAAAAGTTTGATGATGCTTTGAAATTTATGAAAGATTTAATTATAAACAAAAATGATTTCGATAACAATAAGTTCTTATATAACCATTTTATACAAAATTCCGCTTCAAGTAATTATTTGGGATGGGTCTACTCAGTTATAGAAAATTTCGATGAAGATAAGCTTTGGGACGTTAAAACAGTGAAATCCAAAGATATATTAGAAAATATACCCAATACAACACCGCAAGATGTCCTTGATATGGACAAGACTACTACTTTTAAAAATATATTTGAAATTGTTTCTTCTAATAATAATTATAACAATAATGCTATCGTTGAAAACTTAAACTGGAAGTACAAAAATAGTATACAACAGAAATTATACTCAACTCTCTCTGTTTCTGAAATAAAAGAAGTGTACAATAAGAGCTTTTTAGATACATCTAATAAAAGACGTGAAAAAGTAACAGAGTTACCTAAGTTTTACACAAATGCAAATGAAGAATTATTACCATCTGAATTAGGCACTACTTATCACAAAATACTCGAAAATATAGATTTTAATAAGTCTTATAATAATGATATTAGTGAAGTAGTTAATAAGCTGGTTAATAATAATTTAATAACACAGCGTGAAGCAGATGCTATAGATGACTCTAAAATAATTAGCTTTTTAAACTCAAGTATAGTAAGCCGTATAAAAAAAGCAATACAAAAAGACCAATCTAAATTAAAACGTGAAGTGTTATTTACGATAGGAATACCAGCGTGTGATATTTACAAAGATATCGACCTAAAAGACCCTCAATCAAATAACAATATTTTAGTAAGTGGTATAGCCGACTTATACTTTGAAGAAGATGATGAAATAATCTTAGTAGACTATAAAAGTGATAAAATGGCAAGCGAGTCTAAATTTATAGAAACTTATAAGATACAGCTTGAAATTTATAAAAAAGCTCTTGAAAAGGCAACTAATAAAAAAGTTAGAGAGTGTTACATATACTCTATTTTAAATGAAAAAGCTATACCAGTCGTGTTTTAGCTCTATAATTTAATAATATGTTTTAAATTTATGGGCATAATAAATATAAATAATTTATATAATTCAGAAAGGTTTTTATATTTATATGCTTATTAAAAAAAATTTTATAAATCATTGTCCTAACTTCAAGTCGGGGTATAATTTAAATGACTCATTTTCCCGTAGCAACAGGCTTATTCAACATGATTGTTCTAGTTGTCTACACTTTTCTCCTAAAAATTGTAGTTATAAAAATATGTTAGAGAATTTAAATGGTAGTGATGAAAGCTCACGTAATTTAATTATTTAATTATTTAATTATTTAATTTTAAAATAAAATAAAATAAAGCCTTTAAGATTTATTTAAAATTTAAAATCTTAGAGGCTTTATTTTTATTTTATAATTTTAACAGTAAGCTTGCTAATATATAAGCAACATCTTGTTTTGTAGCATATGCCTTAGGATTAAAATTATTATTATCATCTATATTTAGGATACCTAGTTTATATACTCTATCTATCGAGCTTGTAAACCAACTAGAAACATCGTCTATATCTGCTATACTTTCAGCTAGAATATCAGGTAAGCTATAATTCTTGTAGTCATAATAACGCTCTAATATAGCTACAACTTGTTCTCTTGTCAGTGCGTCATTTGGATAAAAATTAGAGTTGTTAGCCCCCGTTACTAGCCCGATATCTCTAGCCCAATAAATGGCGCTGGCATACTCGTAATCATAACTTATATCACTAAAAACAAAATTTTTGTTTTTAAATTTATAATAATTAATAAGATTAGATGCTCTTTCTAAGTAGTCATCAGATGTTAAACTAATATAATTATCTTCCTGCGCAGTTTGTCTGGCATTGGGCTTATTTTCTAATTCGTAGATAATATTAATTAAATCTAACTTTGTTATGATGTTGGTAGGCAAGAAAAGAAAATCGTTAAAACCGCTTATCATATTATTATTAAATAAATACTCTATTTTATCATAATACTCATCATCTATATTTAAATCTATAAAAGGAGTATTTCCTACTTCTATAATCTCCATTCCATATAGTAAATCATCATCGGGTATTGCATTAATATTATAGTGCATTTTTACATCTTCTAGATCTAAATAATGTTCTATTTTACTCCATTCTTCTTTACTTCCTGAATAATATATATTTTTTAAGTTACTAGAATTAATAAACGAGCTCATATATATTATTTCAACAGAATCTGGAATATAAATATTTGAGAGATTTGTGCAGTTAAAAAACATATTAAGAGGCGTAAACTTGGTTTTATTTGGGAAATTAATAGATATTAGATTATTGCAATTATAAAATATTCCCTCGCCTAATTCTGGATTACTATTTGGTATATTAGCTAAAATTAAACTATTACAGCCTCTAAACGCATAATCATCTATTAGTATAACGCTCTCTGGAATATTAACCAGTAGAAGGTTACTACAGCCTAAAAATGCACCCTCTCCGATTTCTGTAATTTTATCATGCATATCAATAACGAGTAGGCTACTACAATTCCTAAATACCCATTTACCTATAGAAGTAGTGCTTTTAGGTATACTAATAGATACTAAGCTAGTACAATCTTTAAATGCAGAGTCGCCTATATACGTAACATTATCAGATATATTAATAAATACTAAGTTACTACAACCGACAAATGCCCATTTACCAATAGAAGTTAGACCGTCTGACATATTAATTGACTCAAGATTTTTACAGCCCTCAAAAGCGTAATCACCTATTTTTGTAATAGTATCTGGTATGTTAATCGTCTCAAGACCGTTGCAATAATAAAAAGCGTTATCGGCAACATACTTAACTTCAACGCCATTTATTATACTAGGGATAGCTAGATTACCTTCGCCTGAAACGTATTTAACGATAGTACCGCTCATAGTATCAAATTCAAGAACAAAATGCTCTAGAGTTATTTCTTCTATTATTTGCGTTTGTACTTCTTCAGCCGATATAATCAAGCTAGAGGCGTATGTTTCTAAAGGTTTGTTAAAATTAAAATTAAAATTAAAATTAAAATTAAAATAAGAAGAAGAAGAAGAAGTATTTATGTTA
>JAWXUY010000266.1:0-2512 GCA_044425885.1 bacterium
TTATATCTATCATAAGCTCCTCTAACTGCTTATCATCTACCACATTAGAATTCATTTCATATATTAGAGCATCTCTCTTATTATTTTTCTTCTTCTTGCTCTCTTATACCTATCATAAGCTCGTCTAACTGCTTATCATCTACCACATTAGACTTCATTTCATATACTAGAGCATCTCTCTTATTATTTTTCTTCCTCTTGCTCTCTTATACCTATCATAAGCTCATCTAACTGCTTATCATCTACCACATTAGGAGCATCTGCGAGCGGACAAGAAGCGTCTTTCACTTTAGGAAACGCTATTACATCTCTTAAACTATCGCAACCCGCTAATAACATAATAATCCTATCTAAGCCTAGTGCTAATCCACCATGTGGTGGTGCTCCATACTTAAACGCATCTATTAAAAAGCCAAATCTTTCTTGTGCATCTTCCTCTGTAAAACCTAAGCATTTAAACATCTTTTCTTGTAAATCACTTTGATAAATTCTTAAACTTCCTCCACCTAGCTCAAATCCGTTTAAAACTAAATCATATGCAATAGCACGTGCCTTTTCTGGATTAGTATCTAATAAATCTACATCTTCAAGCATCGGCGCTGTAAAAGGATGATGCTTTGCAACATATCTTGCTTCTTCTTCGTCATACTCAAAAATAGGAAACTCTGTAACCCATAAGAAACTATAATCATCTTTGCTCGTTAATTCTTGTCTCTTAGCCATCTCTAACCTTAAAGCACCTAGAGCATCAAAAACTATATTATTTTTGTCAGCACATAATAAAATTAAATCACCTTTTTTTGCGTTAAAACTTTGTGCTATTTCATTAAGCTTATCTTCGTCAAAAAACTTGCTAATAGTAGTCTTGAAAGTACCATCTTCATTAAGCCCTAACCATGCTAACCCCTTAGCTCCATAAGTCTTCGCTACCTCTACCAAACTATCTATTTGTTTTCTCGGCATAGTGCATGCACCCTCAACGCATATACCTCTTACACTTCCTCCGTCGTTAATAGCATTCTGAAACACTCCAAATTCGCTTCCATCTACTATACTACTAATATCATTAAGCTCCATTCCAAATCTTACATCTGGCTTATCTGATCCAAAACGCTCCATAGCCTCTTTATAAGTAAGCCTATCAAAAGGTATTTTAATATCTATCCCTTTTGTTTCTTTCATAATACATTGCATAAGTCTCTCGTTTAAGCTCATAACATCTTCTTCATCTACAAAAGATAGCTCCATATCTACTTGAGTAAACTCTGGCTGTCTATCTGCTCTTAAATCCTCATCTCTAAAGCATTTTGCAATTTGAAAATATTTATCAACTCCTGATACCATTAATAACTGCTTAAATATCTGTGGTGACTGTGGAAGTGCATAAAACTCTCCTGGATAAACTCTACTAGGTACTAAATAGTCTCTCGCACCCTCTGGCGTTGACTTAGTTAACATAGGCGTTTCTATTTCTAAAAACCCTTCTTCGTCCATAAATCTTCTTATACTTTGCGCTACCTTATGTCTTAATACTAGATTTTTATAAACAACTGGTCTTCTTAAATCTAAATATCTATGCTTTAATTTTAAATCCGTGCTAACATTAATGCTATCTTCTATCTGAAACGGTGGTAATTCAGAGCTAGATAAAATCTCAAGTTCTTCTATCATAACCTCTACTTTACCTGTCTCCATCTCTGGATTAATATTCTCTGGAGTCCTCGCTACTACTTTCCCTTTTATCGCCACTACGTACTCTGGCTTAAGTTCTTTTTCTTTATCTAAAATTTCTTGCGTGTTAACTTCTTGATTAACAACAGTTTGTATTATACCTGTTCTATCTCTAAGTATAACAAAACAAAAATGACTAAATATTCTTTTGCGTTGTACCCAGCCCATAAGAGTAACTTCTTGTCCTACCATACTTTCATTTACTTCTGTGCAATAATTCGTTCTTTTTAATCCTTTTACCATTTTATTTAACTTTCTCCTTTATAATTTCTATTTTTTGACTATACAATTCTATTAATATCTTATTTTGCAATATCATTATTTTATTTTGCAATATCATTTTCTCATTTTTCTCTATAATTATACTATTTTTCTCTATTAATTCACTATACCCTAATTTTCTATACCCATCTACCAAACTAACAGGGTCCTTAAATGCAATTTCATTAATTCTACTTTCAAAAATCTTTATTTCATCTTTAAATTTTTTTATTTCATCTTCAAGATTATTTATTTCAAATTCAAATTTCTCTATTTCATCTTCAAGATTATTTATTTTAATATCAATTTCTTCTATTTCTTTTAACAATACTTTTACTTGTACCATAGATTCCCACCTACACTTCTACCCAAACCTCTAAGTTTATTTTTCTCCTAATTTTTCATAAACTTCTGCATTTGTATCTCCATCTGCTTTATCTTATTATCTCTTTCCGCTAGTGCCTTACTATTCTCTATCTCCATCTGCTTTATCTTATTATCTCTTTCCGCTAGTTCATTA
>JAWXUY010000018.1:0-13837 GCA_044425885.1 bacterium
GTGGATTTGGTAATGGCTGGTTTGGATCTGTAACGGAAATACCTATATGCAGAATAGCTAGCTTTACTCACAATGCAATTTAATAAATTTAGTCACTAATAAACTAATTAGTAAATCTCCTTCTATAACAAAAAAATAAAAGCATTTAAAATATACTTAAATATTTTAGGTGCTTTTTGTTTGTTTATTACGCATTGATTTATAATATTTTATTTTATGTTTATTTAGATTTATTTAGATTTAACAGCAATATATTTATTTTTTATTATAAACTTTATTGACTTATAAAAAGAAATGTGATAATATTATTGTTGCAAGTAATATAATTATAATATTAATATGGTTATATTATATAATAAAATAAAAAATGAGGTTCCAAAAATGAGTGATTTAAATACGGAAAATACTGAAGGTTATGAACCAATTGATATTTTAGATGAAGATACAGGAGAAGTTGTGGGTACTAGTCGTATGATGGCTGACCCAAACGAAGATGAAGAAACTGAAATAGAGGTAGAAGAATCTGAAGCTATAGAGGGTGAAGAAACTGAAATAGAGGTAGAAGAATCTGAAACTACAGAGGGTGAAGAAACTGAAATAGAGGTAGAAGAATCCGAGGTAGTTACTGAAGAAGATGTTGATTTGATGCTAGATGACGAAAATGTTTTCACACTTGATGATTTTATCGTTGATGAAGATGGTAATTTAACACTTAGTGAAGAACAACTGGCAGCTTTAATGGGTAATAGCGAGGAAGAAATGATTAGCTATGAGCCAGTTGAAATGAGTACAACTTTTTTAGGAATATCTATCATACAATTTATAGTGTCAATTGTGCTTATGACAATAGTTCTTCAACAAACAAAATCATCATCTGGTATGATGACGAGTGAGCCAGCTGGGGCTAGTGGTTCTTACTGGAGTCAAAATAAAGGTAGAAGTCAAGAAAGTCAATTATCGAAAATGACTATTTTTTTAGCTGTTTTATTTTTTGTACTTACTCTTGCATTAGGATTTTTAAAATAAAATAAAATAAAATAAAATAAAATTAAAATAAATATTTGAGATGATTGTTTTTTGGAGGTGTAGGTATCGCTAAAAGAAATAAATATTTTAAGAATAAAGAAACTAAGGAAAAAGATTTTTTATTTTTAGATGGTGATGGGAAACAAAATAAAAAAAGTAATAATAATAAAAATAAAAATAAAAATAATAATAATAATAATAAAAAATTTTCTGTTAATAAAGATAACGTTGCATTGAAATTTGATGAATCTAAATATCAACCAGAGTATATTCAGGGTAAGAAAGATAAAATTTTTGAATTTGTAGACTCTGAGATATATAAACCAGTTAAAACAAGTGATATTATTTCGTTGTTAGAAGTACCAGAGAATGAGCAAAGCTTGTTTGTTTATTGTATAAATGAGTTAATAAATGAGGCTAAGTTATATAAGACAAAGAAGAATAAAATTGTTTTGGCTAAAAGCTTTAATATATTTACGGGAACGTTTTCGTCTAACCCAAAAGGGTTTGGATTTGTGATACTAGATGATTGTTATTTAGATGACGATGGGAATAAACCGGAGGATATTTTTATACCAAAGAATGACGTAAACGGAGCTATGCATAAAGATAGAGTTATATGTCAGGTTACAAAATCTTCTTTTAATGATAATAATAAAGGAGCTACTAGTAACATAGCTGTTAAAAGATCAGAAGGTTTTATAGTGAACGTTGTTCAAAAAGGCTATAACGTGATTGTTGGAGTTTACGAAGAAAGTAAAAACTTTGGATTTGTAATTCCAGATGAGAAAAAGTTATTTGAGCATATATTTGTTCCTAAGAAGGCATCACTTGGAGCAGTATCAGGGCATAAAGTAATAGTTGAGATAGTTAAGAATTTTCAGGATAATAAGAAACCAGAAGGAAAAATAGTTGAGATTTTGGGGCATATAAATGACCCTGGAGTAGATATATTGTCTATAATTAAGCAGTATGAAATACCGATAGACTTTGAAGAAGACGTTTACTCACAAATAGAAACTATTCCAGATGAAGTGCTTGAAAAAGAAAAAACAAACAGGCTAGACATAAGAAACTTGCAAACTGTGACGATAGACGGTGACGATGCCAAAGACCTAGACGATGCTATCACGATAGAAAAATTATCAAATGGTAATTTCAAATTAGGAGTTCATATAGCAGATGTTACACATTACGTAAAAAGCCAAACGGCTTTAGATAGAGAAGCTATTAAAAGAGGGACGAGCGTTTATTTGGTAGATAGAGTTATCCCGATGTTGCCACATAAATTATCAAATGGACTTTGTTCTCTAAACGCTAACGTAGATAGATTAGCACTTAGTTGCATAATGGAAATCGACCCAACAGGTGATGTAGTTGGGCAAGAGATAGCAGAAACTTTAATTAATGTCGATAAGCGTATGAGCTATAATATTGTAGCAGATGCTTTAGAAAATATAAACGATGATAGCAATACAAATGTGTCAGATAATAAAGACTTTTTAGAGATGTTTCAAAATATGAAAACACTTAGAGATATATTAAGAGATAAGAGAACAAAAAGAGGCTCTATTGATTTTGATTTTCCAGAAGTTAAAGTTATTCTAGACGAGAATAGAAAACCTATCGAGTTAAAGATTTATGAAAGAAACGTTGCGACAAGCATAATAGAAGAATTTATGTTACTAGCGAATGAAACGGTCGCAGAAGTATATTTTTATTTAGAAATGCCATTTGTGTATCGTTCTCATGCAGAACCAGATGTGGAGAAGTTGGAGAAAATGTCGGACTTCATAGCTAAGTTTGGGTATTCGCTTAACAAAGCTCCAAATATCAAAGTTCATTCTAAAGATTTACAAAAAATATTACAAAGCTGTAAAGGTACTCCAGAAGAACAATTAATCAGTACTGTAATGCTTAGAAGCTTTAAGCAAGCACGTTATACATCTACTAATGATGGTCATTTTGGACTTAGTGCAAAGTATTATTGTCATTTTACTTCGCCTATCAGACGTTATCCAGATTTGCAAATACATCGTATTATAAAGCAAAATCTAAATAACCAGTTAAGTCAAAGCAAAATAGAAACGCTTAAAACAAAAATGCCAGATATAGCAACTAATTGTTCTACTAGAGAGCGTATAGCAGAAGAAGCAGAACGTGAAACGATAACTATTAAAAAAATAGAGTATATGCTAGATAAGCTAGGACAAAGCTTTACAGGGATTATTTCGGGCGTTACTAGTTGGGGCATATACGTGAAGTTGGAAAACACTGTAGAGGGAATGGTTACACCAAAGCTTATACAAGATGATAACTATGTATATGATGAAAATAATTTATGTTATTTAGGTGAAAACACAAATAAAGTATACACTTTAGGTGATACAGTTGAGGTATTGTTAGTAAATGCTAGCAAAAAAAATCAAACTATAGATTTTAAATTTGTAGATTAAGTTTAATAAGCTTAGTTATTAAGCTTATCTAAATTATTAGTGTTTTTAAATCTCGAAGTTATTAATAGTATCAAGCTTATTAAAATTAGTACAAGAAGTCCAAATGCGAATATTAATAAAGGGTTTAGTATAAAATCATTAAAATAAGATATATTGCTTGAATTGTTTATGTTAAATGTAGCAGTTGCGTTAAGCTCGCTGGTGAGAAAAATATTTTTTATCACTGGTATGAGCAAGATGCTATACATCATACTTATTCCGCTATGCATTATTTTTGATAGTATATATATTTTAATATCAATGTCTGTTTTACTAATAAAGCTTATCGTTTGTGCTAAAATAGAAAGACCTGAAAATGAAACGAGTCCGCAAGCTAAAACTACTGAAATTACAAAATAGTCAAAGTTGCTAGGATTGTTGGCATATACTTTTGAAATACTATTAATCCCGTTAGTAATCTCAACTATACCAACAAAAAAGCTATTACTAAAGTTACTTATTATAGTTTTATATTCGTTGTTTGAAAATATATACTCTGTGATATTATTAAAAATATTAGAATTCTCAAGTATTTTACCTATTACAGAAAATATTATTATAAAGCCCCCTATAGTAGCGATAGTTTCTAAGCTATTTTTAATGCTATCGTTTAATATTTCACCAAACTTTTTATTAGTTTTTAGTCTTGCTTTTTTTAAATTCATAAATGCTTTATTTAATGATATAGTATTATCATAGGTATTATATTTATTGTATTTATAATATTTAAATATAATACCTAATGTTATTGCAGATAAGTAGTGTATAATCAATATAAAGTAACCGATATTTATATTGTTAAACATTCCTAAGCCCACTGTTCCGATTATGAATAGAGGACCAGAGTTATTTGTAAAGCTAACTAGCCTTTGAGACTCTACTTGGGTTATTTTGTTAGACTCTCTTAATGATGCTGTTATTTTAGCTCCGACAGGGTAGCCAGAAAACATACCAAGTATCAAAGCAAAAGCACCGCAACCAGAAACGTTAAAAGTCTTTTTCATAAAATTTTCAAGAAGTGTTCCTAAAAAATCTATAAACCCAAGTTGTATCAAAAGGTTTGTGCCGACTAAAAAAGGAAAAATAGATGGAATGACTTTATTAAACCACAATAGCAAGCCTTCTTTAGCAGAGTCTATTACTAAGTTTGGTTCAAATATAATTAATATATTAAATAGTACTATTATTAATGGAGATATACAGTAGCTTAAATTTTTTATTAATTTCATATTATATGAGTTCTCTTTACTTTATAAGTTATTAATATAATATATAATATTATTTTAAATATATGAATATATAATTATATATTTTGAATTTATATATAATTAAATAATTAAATAAATATTTTGTCAAGGTGCGTATGAATAGAAAAAATAATAATAAAAATAGAAATAACAAAAAGAATTCTAATAGCCGAGTAAAATCAGATAATATTATATATTTAGATGATGTTCAGCATGAGCTAAAATATAATAGGAGCGATTCTAGTAGGAGTAGTTCTAATAGAGGTAGTTCTAATAGAGGTAGTTCTAATAGAGGTAGTTCTAATAGAGGTAGGAGTGGTACTGCTAATAAAAATAGAAAAACCTCTAATACATCAAGAAGCACTTCAAATACAAGATCTTATTCGAGTAATGAAAAAAGTAGTAATAATAGAAAAAAATCACAAAATAGATCCAGTTCAAATACTTCAAATACTTCAAATGCAAGAAACGATAGAAATACTAATAGTAAAAATATATCAACGAGTAGAAGTAATTCTAATAAAAATATTAAAAATATTAGCATTTCAAATAATTCGAGAAGCGGTAATTCGAGTTCTAGAAGCAATAGAAACCCGAGAGGTACTAACACAAGCGCTAGAAATACAAGTCCAAGAAATAGTCATTCAAGTTCCAGAAATAACGATAGAAACCAGAAAAATAGCGGTATAAACTCTAAAAATAAAAATAATAGTAAAAATAAAAATAAAAATAATAGTAAAAATAAAAATAATAGTAAAAATAAAAATAAAAATAACAGCAAAAATAATGTAAGTAGTAGCAACATTAAAAATCCAAATAGACAAAGAAATTTTTCTATGTTATCTACTATTTTTATGAGCAGTATGTTTTTCTTTATGGTTATATATTTCGGTAGTTCTGTAATTAAAAGTCTTAATAAGCCTATTATTAATTATGCTACTGTGGAGGTTGGCTCTATAAATAATTATACCCAAGTAGAAGGTGTGATTATTAGAGATGAAGTAGTCTATACCGCCTCAAAAGAAGGCTCTCTTACTATAGAAGTGCCTGAATTAGAAAAAGTCAAGACCAATCAGCATATAGCTTCTATTAAGAATGTCTCACAAACTCAAGAAACAGAAGCAGAATTAGAGCTTATATACGCTGAAATATTAAGTATCCAAGAAAAACGTGGAGATTTATCATTATTTTCGGCAGATGTTATAAAATTAGAAAAACAAATACAAGCTACTATAGAGTCATATATATATGATATAGCTCAAGGGGATTTTAATAAGCTTTATGAAATTAAAGAAATGGTAGATAAAAATATTACTAATAGAAATCAATTGCTACTATCGGAAAGTAGTGGGAGTCTTGAGAGCTTGGCTAACCAAAAAATTAATAAAGAAAATGAGCTAAATAAAAATATAGAGGTCTTTTACTCAAATGAAGCTGGAGTAGTGTCATATCATATAGACGGCTATGAAGAAGAAATGACTATAGAAAATATGGATTATATTACAAAAGAGCAGACTAGTATAAAAACAGATGCGTCTAGTTTTAAATTAGAAGTATCTTCAGGAGATGAAGTCTTTAAAATAGTAACAAACAACACGTTTTATATAGCCTGTTACATAAATATAGATAATATATCAACTTGGAAAGAGAATCAATCAAGAACTATTTATATTAATGATATAGGAACGCTAAAACCTTTACAAGTAGTAGTTAAGTCTATTGTTCATGAGGGAGATGAAAAAGAAGCATATGTAGTATTGGAGAGCAACAACAATATGATAGATTTTATAGATAAAAGAAATATAAGTTTTGAAATTAATATACCTAAAGAGGGTTATAAAATAGAATTGTCTGCGATAGTTGTAGAAGATTTATTAAAAATACCTAACTCTTATATTATAGGTGAGACGGTAGTCATTAAAAAAGGAGCTTTCTTAAATGAAGATGGTGAAATTATGAATTCAGAGGTAGATATATCTATTGCAGGCGCAAGTAAAGATGAATTATATAGTTATATAAATATAGACAAAAATTTATTAACTATAGGTGACGTAATAATAGATCCTAATAGTCGAGAGGAACTACAATTAAATGAAATCGAGACTACAGAAGGAATATATATTACTAATACTGGTTTTAATACATTGAAAAGTATAGATATAACTAATTCAGTCCAAGATGATATGCATATTATATTAGACCAAACTAAAAATGCTAATATTAAACTATATGATAGGTATCTAAAAAATGTCAAAGATATTGAATTTCCAACAGGTATCACAATCCAAACAATCCAGTCAACTCAATCAACTACTGAGTCTATAGAAAATTCCGAAGATGAAAATGACCAAAATGAAAGTGGTGAAAATACTCAAGGTGATTTAAATAGTGATTTAAATGAAGAAGAAACAACAAGCTCAAGCCAAGAAACAAACCCAACTACAGAGGAATCAACTGAACATTCTATAGAAACCACAACAGAAGCTATTTAATATATTTGCAAAAAAAATTAAGCATATTTTTACAAGTTAATACAAACTATTACAGGTTAATATAAAAAATAGCTGTTGACATTTTATGAAAAAATTAAGATAATATAAGTATAACCTATATTAATATTATTTAAATTAAAAATTAAATATATAAAATTAAATTTTAATTAGATTTTAATTAGTTATCTATAGTTTAGTAATTAATGCATGACAGTATACTTTTTAATATTTAAAATACAAAAAAACAAGTAATAAATAAAATATAGATATTTAGATATATATTAAATGGTCTAATATCTTAAAATCCCATATTTTGGTCATATGAGATTGATTTGAAAAAATAAAAAGAAAGGATTGCCAAAAAATTATAAATATGTTAGAATAGGTTTATCTATTTTTAATCCCATATATCAAATAGTTGATATAACTAAAGAAATATTATCTATTATCTTTAAGGGAGGGTTTTAGTGTAAAAAATAGGCAAAAATAATGAATAATGAATTAAACATATTTTATTATTATTTTATAACTTTTAAACAATTTTATAAAGTTTTATAAGATTTTGGTAATGGTCAGTAATAATTTTCATGATTTTAAAATTAACCTGGAGGAAAATAGAATGGCTGGATTTAAGGACAAAATAAAAAACTTATTTGGTGGTGAAGGCAACTATGACGATGATGATCATAATGAAAATAATGATAATTATAATAATAATAATAACAATTATGATAATTATGAAGATGATGATTATAACGACCAATATGATGATTATTATCGTGAACCAGCACGCCCTCATTCTAGAAATAATATAGAGCATATTAATAGTAAACATAATATAGAACGTAGAGTAGCAACTTCGGCAGATAAAATAGTTAGTATTAATACTAGTGTTTCAGTAGGAGTATGTATGTATAATCCGTCTAGTATTGAAGATGCGGCAGAGATAGTAGAACAAATAAAAGATAAAAATATTGTTGTTATCAACTTAGAAACGGTGGATTATTCTACATCGCAAAGAATTAGTGATTTTTTATGTGGCTCAAGTTATGCGCTTGAAAGTACTATACAACTTATATCTAATAAGATTATGATTATAGCCCCAAATAATGTAGAGATGACTGGTGATTTAAAAGACAAAATACAGGCTTCAGGTATTCAGATACCTACATCTGTTTGGGATTAAAATTATAAAAAAACTAAAAATATCCCTGTTTTAAAAAAATATATATAGGGGAATTATGTTAAGAGAGGAGTTGAGTTTTATTAATTATTTAATATACAGTTCTGTTTCATCAGTTGTTAATTTGATAAATTTTCTTGTGCTGATTAGGATTATTTTATCTTGGGTTCCTATGGGTCAGAATACTTTTTCGCTTATAATTTATAATCTTACAGAGCCTTTATTACAACCTATTAGGAAAATGGTAGAAGATTCACCACTCGGTGGAGGAATGATGTTAGATTTTTCACCAATGATTTTGGTATTAATACTTGGATTTATCCAATCTTTAGTTGCCTCTATACTATTTTAATATTGTTTTTAAAGAATATTTTTTAAAAATCACTGCTAGTAATTATATATATTAATTTATTAGCAGTGATTGTGATTTAAATAAATATGAGAGGATAAAATATGAGTATATGATTAATAAAAATAAAATATTAGAATTGTTTGAGAGTGGGATTGATAATAGTAAGGATAATAAATTGTTATTATCAAAGATTATTGACCAGCACAACCGCTGTTATAAAAGCTATCAGCCTAGTTTTTCAGATTTTATGCCTATATCTACTTTTATGCAGTTTATTAGTTTTTTAGAAGCAAAAAATGAATATTTTTCACTTGAATATATAATCTTTGGCGGATTTGATGACGCAGAACGTGTTATTGTAGGATTTTTTCCAGAGCATATGCAACCAGACGTTAATTTATTTCCGATTGAGATTTTAGAAATTAGTTATAATGCTAAGTATAGTAAAAGCCTTACACACCGTGATTTTTTAGGGTCTGCTATAGGTTTGGGGATAGATAGAAGTAAAATAGGAGATATAGTAAATAATAATAATAATTGGTTTTTATTTTTAGATAGAGATATATCAAATTACGTTAGCTATAATATGGAAAAAGTTGGGTCGACAAAAGTAAATAGAGTTATACATGAATTTAAAAATATTGATAATTTAAATTTTAATTTAAAGCTAGAGGAAGCTAAGGTTATTACGGCTTCGTTAAGAATAGATGCGGTTTTAAGCTCATCGTTTAATTTGTCGAGGTCTAAAATAACGAATTATATAAAATCTAAAAAAGTTTTTTTGAATTTTGTAGAGTGTGACAGTTTATCTAAAATTATTAAGCGTGACGATATAATAACTATTAGGGGAATAGGTAGAATAAAAATAGGTGATATTGTGGGAAATACGAAAAAAGAAAGAGTTGTGTTACAAGTTTTTAAGTATAAGTAAAATATAAAAATATAAGAATATAAAAATATAAGAATATAAGAATATAAAAATATAAGAATATAAGAATATAAAAGAAAGGGTTACCGATAAAATTAAAATTTATTAAAATAAAATTTGTTGTTGTTTTTATTTTAGTAGATTTTTTGGTATAGGGAATTTTAATATGTATCAAGCTTTATACAGAACTCTAAGACCTAAAAATTTTAATCAAGTTGTAGGTCAAGAACATATCATAAAGACGTTATCGAATCAATTAAATGCTAATCGTGTAAATCACGCTTATTTGTTTTGTGGTACTAGGGGGACTGGAAAAACTTCTACGGCAAAGATTTTCGCAAAAGTCCTAAACTGTGAGAAGCCTATTGATAATATAATACCATGTGATACTTGTCCGATGTGCATTGATTTTAACCAAAATAGAAATTTTAATGTTATAGAAATAGACGCGGCTAGTAATAATAGCGTTAATAATATACGTGAGCTGAAAGAAGAAGTAAAATATCCACCAACTACGGGCAAGTATAAAGTATATATAATAGACGAAGTCCATATGCTTACAACAGAGGCATTTAATGCTTTATTAAAAACGCTCGAAGAACCTCCAGAGTATGTGATATTTATATTAGCAACAACTGATACCCACAAAATACCTCTTACTATATTATCAAGAACTCAACGGTTTGATTTTAAAAGAATATCTAATAATCTTATTGTTAAAAATATGGAGTATTATATAGAGAGTCAAAATATTAAAATACAAGAAGATGCGTTGTTTTATATAGCTAAAATTTCAGATGGAGCTATGCGTGACGCACTTAGTATTTTAGAGAAATGTATTTCGTTTTATATTAATATCGACACTAATAATAATACTAATAGTGATACTAATAGTGATACCAAAGAAGAAGAAAGTCAAGTAATAACTCTTAAAAATATACTTGATTTATTAGGGGCAGTAGATGACATAGTATTTTTTTATTTTATAGATAACTTAATAGAGTTTGAAGTTGGGGAAATTATAGATATAATAGATGGGATAGTGCAAGAGGGACGAGATATATCAAACTTTGTAAATGATGTAATAAACCACCTTAGAAACTTAGTTATAGTAAAAGTTAGTAAAAATTTGGATCATAATGTTATTTTGGTCTCAGAAGAAAAACTAGAGGCTTTAATATCACAAGCTAAGGGTATAGAGCTGGAAGTGATTACAAATCTAATAAGCTATTTTTTAGAAACGCAAAATATGATGAAAAATTCTTCGGATAAGAGAATTATACTAGAAACTAATAGTATAAAAATATGTAATAGTATTAAAATTAATGGAGTAGGAGTTAATAGCGGTAATAGTAATCCAGCGGACCTTATTGACTTTCAACGCAAGATAGAGTTTTTAGAGAATAGATTAGAGAAAGTATCTAACCCTATATATATTCAAAATCCGCAAATGTCTAATTATCAAATAGAAGATATTAAAAGAACTCAAAAAGAACGTGAGGAGGCTATCCAAAATAAAGAAGAAGTTTTAAGGGAGTTAGCTGTACCAGAAGATATAAAAGTAGTTATTGATAATTATAAAGATTTTATAGATAATAATTTTAAATGCCCAAGTAAAGCGTTTTTAATAGATACACTACCTAAAAGTCTAGAAGACGAATACTTATATATTACTACGGATACTAAACGTAAATTTTATATAGAAGAATTAAAAAAGTTAGAAGGTGATATTGTTAAAAAGCTTAAGGAAGTGTATGGTAAAGAATATTTAATTAAAATTATGAGTGAAGAAGAATATAAAGAGCTGTACAAAAAGAAAGCTAGAACAAATAGTAGTCTAGATAAACAAATATTTGATGAGTTTATTGAGGGAGAAAAGAATGAGAATGCAACAAATGATGAAATGACCAATGAGGATTTAGAAAAAATATCTCAAATATTACCTAGTGATATAGTGCAATATGACTAAAATTAATATTTTTGCTTAATTTATGGTGAATATAGTAGACATATTTTATTATATAATATATAATATAATTATTAAATATTATATATATTTATAAATCTATTATATTATAAAGGAGATTGTGTTTATGAGTAGAAATAGTGGGATTTTAATGCATATATCATCACTTAGCGGTGAGCATGGCATAGGAACGATGGGCAAAGAGGCTTATAAATTTGCAGATTTTTTAAATGAAACAGGTCAAAAGTATTGGCAGATATTGCCTATAGGGCATACAACTTATGGCGACTCGCCTTATCAAGCTTTTTCGGCTTTTGCAGGAAATCCGTATTTTATAGATTTAAAAACTCTAATAGAAGATGGATTTTTAGCGGAGTCTGATTTAGTTGGAATAGACTTTGGATTTGATGGCTCTAAAATAGAATACGGCAAGATATTTAATGAAAAGTATACTATTTTGAGATTAGCTTTTGAGAATGCTAAAAGCCTTTTAGGTGATGAGATATATGTAGAGCTGGATAAATTTTCAGAAGATAGCTTTTGGTTAGAAGATTATGTGTTATATATGGCGATAAAAGAAAAAATGGAATTAGCAAAGTGGCAGGATTGGGACGAGGATATTAAGCTTAGAAAAAAATCTGCTGTTAGTAAGTATAAAAAAGAATTAAAAGATAATATTGATTTTTGGAAGTTTGTTCAGTGGCAGTTTTATAAACAGTGGACAAGCTTAAAAAGCTATGTAAATTCTTTAGGTATAGAAATAATAGGAGATTTACCTATTTATGTTTCAAGCGACAGCAGTGACGCTTGGGCAAATAGTAAAATATTTAAGTTAGATGAAAATAAAAATCCTATTACGGTTGCAGGTTGTCCACCAGATTATTTCTCGGAGACGGGTCAGTTTTGGGGTAATCCGATTTATGATTGGGAGTATTTAGATAAAAAAGGGTATAAATGGTGGATTTCGAGAATAAAAGAAAATTTAAAACTATATGACGTAGTAAGGATAGACCATTTTAGAGGTTTTGAGGCTTTTTGGGAAATTCCATTCGGAGAGGAAACAGCGGTAAATGGTTATTGGACTAAAGGTCCAGAGATGAAGCTGTTTAATGCGATAAAAAAAGAGCTTGGAGATATTAAAATAATAGCAGAAGATTTAGGGTTTTTAACTCAAGAAGTATTTGAATTTAGAAATAATACAGGTTATCCTGGCATGAAGATATTACAATTTGCTTTTTCACCAGATGGAAGCAGTGATTATGTTCCGCATAAGTATGATAAGAATTGCATAGTGTATACAGGTACGCATGATAATGATACTATTCGAGGCTGGTTTGAGAATAGTGGAAGTCAAGAAGAAATCGAGTTTTGTGAGAAGTACTTAATGTTATCGGAACAAGAGGGTTATAATTGGGGATTTATAAGAGGGGCTTGGAGTAGTCCAGCAAATATAGCAATAACGACTATGCAAGATTTACTAGGTCTAGATAGTTCTACTAGAATGAATGAGCCGTCTACATTTGGTTCTAATTGGTGTTGGAGAATGCAAAAAGGAAGTATAACTCAAGAAGTAAAAGACAAGTTACTAGGTTTAACTAAAACTTATGGAAGATTAAAATAAAATAAATTAAATTAAATATATATTAGCTTAAAATAAAATAAAATAAAATTATATTATATTATTTTATGTGTAGTTAATATGTATTTTTTTATTATAAATTTAATTTAATATTAATTATACAAAATTAGTGTACAAGTTTTATAAAAAAAAGTAAGGGTTTTACTAAAAAGTCTAGAATTTGTTGATATACTCAACGAAAAAAATCACAAATACATATTAAAAAAAAACTTAGGTAATAATTGACACTAAATACAATTTATGCTATAATATATTTATGTAAAATAACAATTTATTTATTAGTTTAATTTTTAAATATATTAACACTTGTTTATTTTGTATATGTTTTGTTTATTTTTTTGTTGGAATTATACAAATTTCATATTTTGATTGTATAGTATGGTTAAATTTGTAAAAATAAATAAAAAATGTATTAAAATTAGTTTGACTATTTAATTATTTTGATTAAAAAAATAATTAAATAGATGATGGTATTATATTTAAAGCATACACATAATTTATATTATAGC
>JAWXUY010000019.1:0-13803 GCA_044425885.1 bacterium
GTACAACAGATTTAGCTAAGGATTTAGGTAGCTCTGTTGTATCGTCTGTAGGTAGTATATTTGAGCCAATTGAGGTTTATGCTGCTATTATTGAAGTAGATGTAGAAGGCGGGATTCTTAAGTTTAATGACCAAACAGGATCTATTACAGGAAGCACTGGAGCTATAGAACACCTTGTTATTCCAGAGGTAATAGAGGGAATAAAAGTTAGGACTATTGATAAAAATGCGTTTAAAGATAAAACATCTCTTAGAAGTATAACATTACCTAGTAATCTTAATACTATAGGTGAGTCTGCTTTTAATGGTTGTACTTCACTTAAAACTATAAATATACCAGATGAAAATGAATTAGATACTATAGGCACTTCTGCTTTTTCTGGATGTACTGGTCTTGAAAGAGTAGTTATTCCTACAGGAGTAACTACTATTTCTTCGTCTGTTTTTTATGACTGTATTGCTCTTAAAAGTATATCTTTACCTAATAGTCTTACTGGTATAGGAGCTTCTGCTTTTAGAGGTTGTAAAGCTCTTACAAGTATAATTATTCCTAATAAAGTTACTTCGCTTGGAAATTATGCTTTTTATGGTTGTACAAGTCTTGTAGATGTAAAATTACCTAATAGCCTTACTTCTATAGGTGAACATGCTTTTGAATATTGTAGAAGTCTTGTAAGCATAACTATTCCTAATAGTGTTACTTCTTTAGGTACATATGTGTTTTCAAATTGTACAGGACTTCAAGATGTTGTTCTTTCTACTAAATTAACTAGTATTCCAGATAGAACATTTAATGATTGTAATAATCTTGTTAACTTAACAATACCTGCAATTAATGGTATAGGTAGTTATGCTTTTTGGGAAACAAATGCTCTTCGTAATATCTATTATGGTGGTAGTAATGATGATTGGGATTCTATTAATAAACAATATACTGCAGTTCAGCGTATAGGTAACTATCAACTCCATACTAACTCTAAAATGCCAGAAACACCAGAAGAAACGCCTCTTCTCTTTGATGATATATACTTAGATTCTTATTTCACTAGTGCTATAGAATATATGATTGGTAAGGGTTTTATGGGTGGAAAAACTGCTTCTACCTTTGATCCTCTTGCAAATCTTACAAGAGCAGAGCTTGTTACTATTTTATATAACTCAGAGGGCAAGCCAAGTGTAGGTACATCATCTTTTAGTGACTTAGCTGGGCATTGGGCTTCTGATGCTGTAACTTGGGCAAATGAAAACGGACTTGTAAATGGTAAGACTGAAACTACTTTTGATCCAGAAGGCACTCTCATTAAGCAAGACTTAGCTGCTATACTTCAAAGATACTATAATTATAAAGGCTTAAACTTATCAACATCTAATAGTACTACAGTGTATGATAGTAATAAAGCAGATGAGTATGCACAAAATAATATAAACGAACTAGCAAAAGTTGGAATAATAGATAGTAATGTATTAAGTGATGGTAACTACGAGCCTAAAGAAAAAGCTACAAGAGCCGAAGCTACTTACTTAATGTATAACCTTTTAAATAATTAATAAATATCAAATAAATAAATAAATAAATAAACAAATAACCCTGTAAGCCTTTTATATAAACTTACAGGGTTATTTTTGTGTAAACTAATATATATTAACTAACAAGTCGTACAACACTCTACTTGTTTTTTAGCAGATAAAGCTTCTGTTAGATTGGCTTTTAACTGTTGTACTTGCATTGGAGTATCGGTTGCTGAAGGTATATAATAACCTTTCTTTTGAGCGAACTTGTAGACTTCGTATTGGGCTTGCTCTGTTTCATCACGTTGTTTTTGAAACTCTTGACGAAGTGCCATATCGCCACATTCTAAAATCATTTTAGAATAAGAAGATGCAGTAGACTTTAAAGTCCCTAAAACGTCTAAAACAATATTTTTTTCTGTTAAAGCATAAGACATAAAATTATCCTCCATAATTAAAACACTCAAATATAAACACACACTATTTATACTAAAACGCTATTTTATAAAAACTCAATTAACTTTTGTGCAGACTGCTCACATTTACAGCTTAAATTAGTTAACATATCTTTAAGCTCTGAGTCAGTGCTATTGCTGGCAAAGTGAGCTAACTTTGCAGAACTAGTTATATGACAAACAGCACATTCTCTAATAGAGTTGACTTCCATTTGATTAGAAATAGGATTAGACATTGATTGACACCATTTAACCTTTCTATATATAAACCATAAAACTTATTAATCTTACAGTAATTAGGATAGCCAATTAAAATAATAATATACTTAAAATATATTATTTTTTATTATTTTTTAAAAACATAAATATAGCAACAGATATTATAATCGAATAACCAATAAAACTAGTTAAAATAGGGACTTGTCCAAAAGCTATATAACCGAGTATCGCCGAGAATATAATTTGAGAATAGTCGAATACAGATATTTCTTTGGCGGGAGCATGGGCATAAGCGGCGGTAATAGAGAACTGCCCGAAGCTAGCGAATAGACCAGCTAGAAGTAGGTAGACTACTTGGATTAGCTCCATCTTGTGATGATATAAAATAAAAAACGGCAACGTAAAAAGAGTAGAGAATAAAGAGAAGAAGAACACGATAAACGAACCGTTTTCACCTCTTGTAGTCAATAACCTTATCATCGTGTAGGCAAGACCAGCCGACATAGCTCCGAGTAAGCCAGCTAGAGCTGGAATGCTGTTTAAACTTACCTCTGGCTTAACTCCAGTTACAAAAAAGAGTATTAAATTAGGGTTAATAATAAATAAACAGCCCAAGAACGCAATAAATATACAACCAACTTGCCAAAGCTGAATACTCTCTTTTAAAATTAAAAAAGAAAATATTATAACAAAAAACGGTGAGATTTTGTTAAGCATTGTAGCATCTGAAAGAATTAGATTTTCTATGGCATAGAAATTAAGGAGCATTCCAAGAGTACCAAAGCTTGCCCTCGCCACCAAAAACCCCAAGTTATCTTTCTTAAATTTAAAGCCTGTTTTATTCTTTATTATAATACCAAACGAAAACACCAGTGCTACTATATTCCTAAAAAAAGTTTTTTGTATAAAAGGCAAATCACCCGATAGTTGCACGAATAAGCTCATACATGCAAAACTAAAAGATGATATTATTATAAATAATATACCCTTATTTTTATCACTCATATTTTTAACACTATCTCCTTTATTAAACTATTATTATTTTACTTATTCTTATTTTACTTATTCTTCACTTAACTTATATGCTATCACAAAGCCAAGTAGTCCCATAACAATTGATATTGCTATAATTCCTACTGAAACTCCCCCTATTTCACTATAACTACTATATGTCATTGGATCTATAAAAATAGAAAATACTGACCCTATTATAAGACCCAAAATAGTAAAGTAAGTGAGTGAGAACGCTCTTTCAAGAAGTATATCAATAAGCCTACTAACTAATATAACCCCAATAACTATCCCTATACCCCCAACAAGTATTATTAAAAAAGAGTTAGATTTTATAATACTTAATACACCTTCTATAAATTCACCAGCAATAGCCATCTCAAGACCGCTTACTAGTGTATCTACTAGCCCACTAATAGAGACTAATATAATATTATATATACCTAATAAAATCATTACAAACGAACCACTTATTCCTGGTATTATCATAGCAGAGCTTGCGATTATACATGATATAAAGATTTGTAGTAAGAATATAGGCGTGATAACTATTTCACTTATACTCGTGGTGCTAGGCTCAGAGAGTATAGCCATAGTGCTTACAATAACAAAACTCATTAGCATAGCTAAATAGCAAGTCATATTTACTTCTTTTTTCTTTGCTTGCCCATAAATAAGAGGTATACTCCCAACTACAAGCCCAACAAAAAACATACTAGTTGGCATAGACTGCTTTTCAAGAGCAAGTTCGAGTACTTTGCTAAATAAGAGTATACCAGAGCCAGCACCAAGTATGAGCGGAGTTAGGAATAATATGTGTTTTTTGGGATTTTTCAAGAAGTTGTTAACAGCGTCTATTAGCTGGTCAAAGATGCGTAGTACTACAGCTATAGTACCTCCGCTTACCCCAGGTATAATATTAGCTATACCTAAAAAAATTCCTTTTATAAATAAATTCAAAAAGTTATTACTCATAAATCATAAACTATCCTTTTATATTTTATATTTTATATTTTATATTTTATATTATTATGTTACAATATTTATATTATTATCTCTAAAAAAATTTATAACAAAATCTTCCCATATATTTTCTTCTTTTTTTTCTAAATTAAAACTTTTTTGACTTATAGCAGTTGTGCCAGTTAAAGAAGTAGTGTTGATGTCATAACTGTAAGAGATATTTAAAAACATCGCACTGGCGTTATCAGTTAGAGATAATAACTTATCTTCGCTTAAACAAAAAACAATTTTTAACTGACGTGGTTTTTGATTGCCTTTTATTATGTTTAATATATTTGGCTTTATATCCGCCCATTTAATAAAAATGTTTTTTATAGTTTGCTTATTATCTTCTAAGTTATTACTACTATTTCCTTGGCTCATACTACAGTCTATATCATATTTTACTATTTTATCTATGTAAATACTCCTTACTTCTAACTCGTCGAAAGCTTTTTCTTGTAACAGCTTTTGCATAAATACTTTTATATCGTCTTCTTCTATACCAAATGATAACATTATTATCTAAATCTCCTTTATTATAATTAACATTTTATTAGTGTTATTTTATCCTTATACTTACGTGATTTACTCTCAACTATCTCTACTTTATATTTTTTATTAGCGTGATTAAAAAATCTAGTTCTTTTGTTATCTTCTATTTTCCAGTCTTTAGAGTTACCTTCATTTATATTAATCCCTACAAGATAATCTCCATTGTGGCTTTTAACTAAAATAAATTTATTAGTATTTCTACATGGTAGCTCATATGTTTTACCTTCACTTGCTTTAGCTTGAATAGATTTTATCATATCTTCTAACTCTTTATGTTCATCATTATATAAATCTAATTCACGTCCTACATTTTCGTATGAATCCAATAATTCTAACATTCTTGCGTGTATAATTTTATTTATTTCTTTTTTAGACTTATCATTAAAAACTTCTTTATTATTTTCTTTTAATTTAGCGATAGATCTATTTTTTAATTTACCGTATGCAATACCTAAATAACTTATTTTATATCTAATTTTCAAGTCGTCTGCCCAGTCTTCTTCTACTAAATCGTAAGGACTATAAATTTTCAAATATTCTTTTCTCATATTTTTACTACCTTTCTTTAAATTTACTAAGCATTATATAATTATAATAGCACATATAAATTTATTAGTCAATTTAATAAATTTATATATACAATTTTAAAATTTTATTGTAAAATAAACTATATAAAATTAATTAATAATATGTATATTTAGGAGGATTTTATTTATGCAAAAACAATTTAGTAATAACTTATTAGATTTCTTAGAAAAAAGCCCATGTTCTTTTTTAGCGGTAGAGAAAGCTTCTGAGAAGCTAGACGATGCTGGATTTATATGCCTAAACAACGTCGAAAACTGGCACTTATTAGAGAATGGAAAGTATTATATAACAAGAAACGATTCTTCTTTAATTGCATTTATCATAGGAGAAAATCCTTCTGATTACGGATTTAGGTTAATCGGCTCTCATACAGATTCGCCAGCTTTTGCTATAAAGTCTAATAGCGAAGTAAAAGTAGAGAATAACTACTTAAAATTAAACGTTGAGCCTTATGGAGGTATGATTTTAAGTACATGGTTCGATAGACCGCTCTCTATTGCAGGGAGAGTGGTACTAAAGGGAGAAGACGTATTTACGCCTAAAACTACAACTATAGATTTTAAAAGACCTTTAGCGATAATACCAAATTTAGCAATACATCTAAATAGAACTGTAAACGAAGGACATAAATACTCTAAACAAAAAGAGATGATGCCGTTGGTGTCATTAATAGGGGAAGACTTTAATGAGAAAGGTTATATAACTAACCTAGTATCTAAAGAACTAAATGTACCTCAAGATGAAATACTTGATTACGAGTTATTCTTGTATGAAGCTGGTAGAGGATGCTTTGTTGGGGTAGAAGAAGAACTACTTTCAGCTGGTAGACTAGATGACCTAATGATGGTATATAACTCTCTACAAGCGTTTATTGACTATGCTAACAACGATAAATTAAAAGGTATTAAAGTATTACACTTACCAGATAACGAAGAAGTAGGAAGCCGAACAGGGCAAGGAGCAGATAGTGAGCTACTTAGAGATGTATTAAGAAGAATATGCCTTACACTTTTCAAAACAGACGAAAGCTTTTACTCTATGTGTGAAAAATCAGTGTTTATGTCAGCGGATTTAGCGCATGGACTACACCCTAACTACCCAGAAAAGCATGACCCTACTAATCACCCTAAATTAAATAAAGGCGTATGCTTAAAATATTCAGCTAACCAAAAATATAGTACAACAAGCGTTGGGGCAGGTATATTTGACGGGCTTTGTAAAGAAGCAGGGATAGAGTACCAAAAATTCGTAAACCATTCAGATGTTGTAGGAGGTAGTACAATCGGAGCTATGGTGGCGAGCCAGTTTAATATTCCAGTAATTGACTTTGGGGTAGTGGTGCTAGGAATGCACTCTACAAGAGAGCTAGCATCAGTGAATGATATTTACGACTGCTATAAATTATTTTACAAGTTTTACCAGTTGTAAGATAAAGATAAAAGTATTAATTTAGTAAATTATGGTAACAAATTATAAAAATTTTCGTTTAAATATTATAAACCTAAAATTTATATTAGCTTTATAATAATAAATAGGAGGAATAAATTTAAATGAAAAAATCAAATAGATTAATTATAACTTTATTGGCATCATCACTAATTCTTGTGGGTTGTGACGGTGGAAATAACCAAGAGACCTCATCTAAATCAGAGAATATAGTTGGATATATTTATATTCAAGATGATAAACTTATGATAGATGAAGTAGAGATAGTTAAGATTGATAATAAAGAAAGAGTTCAGGAACTAGGGCTTGTTGAATCAGAAGATTATCCAAGTGGGTACTATATTTATAATAAACAACAAGAGGTAGAGTTATTTAAGTTAACAGATGATACAAATTATATTTTTACGGATATAAAACAACTGTATGTAGATGAAGAAATAGAGAATAAATTATATGAATCAAAAATAGTAGAACAATTTATAGAAGGGTCTAGCTACCAAAATATTGAATTAGATGATATTGAATTGGATAAACATTATATTCCTTATTTTGTAGAAGTGTTAGACGGGGAAGTTATTTCTGTTAAAGAAGAATTTTCATATACTATGTAATTATATAATCAAGCTAAAAAATTAGAGTAGATAGAGTAGTAAATTAGATTAGATTTGCTACTCTATTTTTATGTTGCTAGATATTTTTTTTGGGGAAGGGGTATATATTAAGATGATTTCAATAAGTATTTTTATATTAATTTAAAGAGTCAAGTTATCTTGACAATGTAAGTATAAGTAGATATAATAAAATAAATAAAATAATGTAGGTAGAGTTTTAAGTAAATATTAAATAGAAAATTTAAATTAAAATGTTTAATAAGGAAAATGTTTATGGAAAAAAATAATAAAGAAGATATAACAAATTTTAATATAGAAGATGTTGAAATTAACTATAATATAAGGATTAATGGCTTTTTAATTAGATTTAATAGTATTGAAGGAGTTATTAAATGCGTCAATAGTAGAGAAGCAAGTGGAAGCTTAGAGATTCCTAAAGTAATTAATGGTAGTGTAGTTAGGGAAATTGGAGATGATGCATTTTCATATTGTAAAGGTCTTGAGTCTATTATAATACCAGATAGCGTTACTAAAATTGGAACTTTTGCATTTTATGAGTGTGAAAGCCTTACCTCTATTATAATACCAGATAGCGTTGTTGAAATTAAAGACGAGGCATTTAAACGTTGTAAGACTCTTAAATCTATAAAACTATCAAATAATCTTAAATATATACCTAGCGAGATGCTTATTTATTGCATAAACCTCGTAGATATAATAATTCCAAATAGTGTAAAGAGTATTGGTAGTGGAGCTTTTGAAGAATGTATAAACCTCAAATCTGTTAATATACCAGATAGCGTTGTTGAAATTAAAGACGGGGCATTTGCTTTTTGTGAAAGCCTTACCTCTATTGAGATACCAGATAGCGTAATAAAGATTTATGAAAATGCGTTTTGTGGATGTAAAAACCTTAAATCTGTTAATATTCCAAATAAACTTACTGATATTAGTGATTATATGTTTAGTAGATGTGAAAGCCTTACTTCTATAACAATTCCAAATAGTGTTAAATCTATTGATATTTGTGCATTTTCAAATTGTAAAAATCTTAAAACTATAGTAATACCAGATAGCGTTAATTTTATTGGAGGAGGCGTATTTGAGGAATGCGTTAATCTTACGACTGTGAAAATTTCGGATAATATTAGTAGAATTAATGAGGGGACATTTATAGGTTGTGAAAGCCTTACAACTGTTATAATCCCAAATAAAACTATTGAAATAGCAGAAGATGCGTTTATTGATTGCAAAAATCTTATAATATAAGATATAATGTAAAAAATATAAAAAATATAAAAAATAAATAAAAACATTTCTAGATTTAATAAATATAGAGATGTTTTTTATATTATTTAAAGAGTCAAGTTATCTTGACAATGTAAGTATAAGTAGATATAATAAAATAAAAAATAAATAAAATAAAAATAAAATAAAATAATGGAGAATATTTATGATTCAGACAAAAGTCAAGGAATGTTTTGAAAAAATAGGAATTTCTAGTATTAACGCTAGCATTAATAAAAATATTACTCTTTCTGATAGCTGTCACGCATATATTAAACATGACATATGTGAAGATATAGAAGACTATAAAAAAGGATTAAAAAAGGCGTTAAAAATATATAAACAGTTTAAATTCGACACACTATTATTTAAAATAGAGTTTCCATATTGTAGGGAGGAACAAATAGAAAATGAAAAATATATAATAGTAACGCTTAATAAATTTTTAGATATATGTAAGATTAGGAAACCAGCCTCTATTAAGAAAGTGTTGTATAGAAACCAAGAGGGGCTTTTAATAGAGCGTATATATTTTTATTGGGACTTAGATATACTAAATTTGGATATAAGAGAGCTATTTAAAGAGATATTGTTTGTAGAGCCAGACGGCTTTGCAGAGTTAATATCGTCTGTATTTTTCATGGATACGAGAGACTATATAATATTTAACTTTTATGATAGTCAAAAACTGGAGATAGTAAGTAGTAGTAGTGAGAATTTGTATAAATACTATAAAGAATAGGATAGATAGATAGATAGATAGATAGTTGGTTAGATTAAAATAATTAAAATAAAATGATAAGAGGAATTTTAAATTGGAAAGTAATAAGAAGCATACTGATATAGAACGCAGTATAATAAAGAAATATAGAAAGACTATTTGGCGTGGATTTATTAAGGGCATACAGAAATACGAGCTTATAAAGGAAAATGACAAGATAGCAGTATGTATATCTGGAGGTAAAGACTCAGTATTGCTAGCTAAACTTATGCAGGAACTACAAAGACATGGCAAGTTTAACTTTGAGCTTAAATTTATAGTGATGAACCCAGGTTATAATAAAGAAAATATGGATTTAATAATAAATAATGCTGAAAAGCTAGGTATACCTATAGATGTATTTGAGTCAGATATATTTGAGATAGTGGATAGCGTGGAGCAAAATCCGTGTTATTTATGTGCAAGAATGAGACGTGGGCATCTTTATAATAGGGCTAAAGAAATAGGCTGTAATAAGATAGCACTAGGGCATCATTTTGACGACGTAATAGAGACTATATTAATGGGAATGCTCTATGGTGGACAAGTCCAAACAATGATGCCAAAGCTACACAGTAAGAATTTTGAAGGAATGGAATTAATAAGACCGCTCTACATGGTAAGAGAAGAAAATATAATATCATGGGTTAATTATAATAATCTTAATTTTATACAATGTGGTTGTAAGTTTACAGAAAATTTAAGTGATTTAAACCAAGAAGAAAAAACAACTTCAGCAAGAAAAAGTACGAAAGAGTTAATAAAGATGCTAAGAGAAACTAACCAATACGTAGAGACAAATATTTTTAATAGTGTCGAAAACGTAAATTTGAGTACGATTATAGGCTATCACGAAGATGGTGATACTTATAATTTTTTAGATGATTATGAGCAGTAGTAGTAGTTGTAATATAAAAAAATTTAAAAAAGTTTATATAGAAATTACTAACGTTTGTAATTTGCAATGTAGTTTTTGCCCTCCAACTACAAGAAAATCAGAGTTTATGAGCGTATCTAATTTTGAATATGTACTAAAAAAAGTTAAGCCTCACACTAATTATTTATATTTACACATAAAAGGTGAGCCTCTAGTTCATAAAGACCTAGATAATATATTAAAGCTATGTAGTGATAATAATTTTAAAGTGTGTATCACCACAAATGGAACTTTATTAAACCACAAGAATACAAATATTTTATTAAATAATAAGTGTGTTCACAAAGTACATATATCTCTACATAGCTATGAGGCTTCCCAAATAAATTTAAAATTTGAGGATTATATATTAAATATAGCAAGCTTTATTAAACAGTCAAACTTTTTAATAGTGCTTAGACTATGGAATGATGGAGAAGGCGGTCTAAATACCCTGAATGACAGCATATTAAAAATCTTAAAGTCTAATTTTAATTTTATAAGAGATGACAAGATAAATGAAAATACTTATATAGAGTTAGGTAATAAATTTGAGTGGGCAGATATTAATAATAATAATTTAAGTAAAACTGGTTTTTGTTATGGACTACGTGACCAAGTAGGGATACTTGTAAGCGGAGATGTAGTGCCATGCTGTTTGGATAATAATGGCGATATAAAACTTGGAAATATTTTTAATCAAGAGTTACAAGATATTTATAACACGGATAGGGCAAAAAATTTATATAACGGATTTTCAAATAGAAATCGAGTAGAACAACTTTGTCAAACGTGTGGATTTGTGGATAGATTTAATTAATAATAATAATAATTTAAATAAAAAGTAGGTGGATTATATTATGAAAAAAACACTTATTATAGACTCTCTTTTTAGTCATAAAAGAATAGTGCTGTTAGAAGATGAGAATTTGAAAGAGATAATAATAGAAGATAATTTTAATAATAATATTAAATTTAATATAGACGATATTTTTATAGGTAAAATAAAAAAGATTTTACCACAAAAGTTTGCTTTTGTTGATTTGGGATATGATAAGAACGTGTTTTTGGGACTAAACGATAGGAAGCAAAATGCGTTATATTCTTATGATGAAAATAAAAAGAATTTTAAGCTTAACGTAAAAGAAGGTCAAGATATACTAGTCCAAATAGATAGAGCGGGGACTGAGATAAAAGGAGCGAGCGTAACGACTAATTTAACTCTAACTGGTAAATATGTAATATTGTTGTTGGACGTGCAAAATAAGAGGAATGTATCAGTTTCTAAGAAAATAGATAATAAAGATTTAAAAGAAGATTTAATAAAGATAGGTCAAGAAGAAGTAGATACAGATGGATTTGACGAGAAACTGGGAATTATTTTTAGAACGAGTTGTAATAATATTGATATTAACGAGGAAAGTACTAAGCTAATTATTAAAGAAGAAATAAGTAAACTTGTAGAGAAAGCTTATAAGATAAAAAATCAAAGCCAATATGTAAAAGCGCCAGCTTTAATACACGATGGTAAATCTGAGTTAGAAAAATTAATAATAGATATTATGGACGAGGAACAAGACGAGATAATAGTTAATAGTAATTTAGAGTATGAAAACTTGGTTAATATTTTTAAAAATATTAAATTATATGATAATAACGTGCCTATTTTTGAAAACTACTCTATTGAGAATAAAATTCAAAAGGCATTACAAAAAAAGGTATGGCTGAATTGCGGAGGATTTTTGGTTATAGAACAAGTTGAGGCTATGACAGTTATAGATGTAAATACTGGTAAAAATACGACTAAGAATTTTGAAAAAATGGTCTTAAAGACGAATAAAGAAGCAGTAGTAGAAATAGCACATCAAATAAGACTTAGAAATATATCAGGTATGATACTAATAGATTTTGTAGATATGAAAAATAGAGAGTATATAACCGAGATAAAAAACTTAATGATGATAGAATGCAAGAAAGATAGAATGCCAGTTATTATTTATGATATAAACGAGTTAGGAATAATGCAATTAACTAGAAAAAAATATTTACAGCCATTACATGAAGTAGTTAATAAAGTTTGCCCTACTTGTTTAGGAGAAGGAGTAGTAAGGAATGAGTTATACGTGGCACATACGATTAAAAATCAAATAATTTCTATTTTTAGTAATACTATATATGATAAAGTAAAAGTATCATCGAGTGGAATTATAATAAATTGTTTGCAAAGAAACGTTAATATAAAAGAAATAGAAGAAAAGTTTAATAAAGAAGTAGAAGTAGAAATGATTGTGACTGCTAAGTTTGACTATTTTGAGATAGAGTATTTAAAATAAAAAGAATTTAATAAAGCTTAATAAAATTTGAAAGGGAATAAGTATAGAGTTATGTCTAAAAATCAAACTATGGCGAGAGACACTATTATTTATATGCTAGCAAAAGGGATAGAAGGCGTTGTTGGAGTGCTTACTATTTCGGCTATGTCATATATTTATTTGCCTGAACAAATAGGTAAATATTCAGCGATTAATATAGCAATTACAACGCTTGCGATGGTATCAACAAATTGGATAACTCATGCAATGTTAAGATATGTAAATAAGTATAAGATAGAAAATAATTTAAATAAATTTTATTCTAGTATATTTATATCATGGTTTAAAATAAATTTTTTTATTGTAGTTTTGAGTAGCCTTTTGATTTTATTGGTAAGTGGTAATCGGAGTATTACAGGCAATTACCCCATAAGTTTGTTGGGAGTTAGCTTGGGAATGTATTGTACTTATAATACATCACAATTAACGATAGCATTACTGGCAGGAGTACAAAAGAGTAAGTTAAATTTAATGCTTTCGATAATAAATTCTATTGGTAAATTTGTAAGTATAATAGTTTTAAATAAATTGTTTGAGCCGAGGATAGAGTGGATATTTTTGAGCTATATTGTGTTTGATTTTGTTGTATGTGCTATAGGACTGTCTAAGCTAAATATATATAGCTATATAAGTAAAAAAGACTATGACAAAGAAGTTCTAAGCGTTTTAAAGGCATATGGTTTTCCATTAATGGGCAATATGATAGCAACGTCTATTCTTAATAAGTCGGATATATATATAATTACGAGTTTTTTGGGAGAAAACAAAGCAGGGATATACCAAACAAATTATTCGATTATAGCTTCGGCATTTATACTTCTAGCAACAGGAGCTATGAGAGGGAGTTATCCAACTATACTTAAAACATGGAGTGAGGGTAACTTAAAAGAAGCAGAGGGATTATTAAGAAATGCGACAAGGACATATTTGTTGATATCAATTCCAGCAGTAGTAGGAGTTGGATGCATCTCAGATATACTAGCACAAGTATTATTTGACGAGCTTTACTGGGAGGGACATCACATAATGACATCAGTAGCTCTTGGAATGATGATGTTAGGACTAACTGAATA
>JAWXUY010000267.1:0-2491 GCA_044425885.1 bacterium
AAGTGCTTTAGAAAAGCTTTTAAATCTAAAGTGGAATTATTTAGTTATACCTGAAATAGATGATGATAGTCTTACTTTTGTTTCAGCTTGGATTAAAGAGCAACGTGCAAAGCAAAAAACGTTCAAAGTTGTATTACCCAATTATCAAGGTGACCACGAGGCGATTATTAATTTTACAACTGATAATATTAATTCAAACCTTTCAGATGTGCTTTTTTCAACTGCTGAGTATTGTGCTAGAATTGCTGGTATGTTAGCAGGGCTTTCTTTAACCAGAAGTTCAACTTATTTTGTCTTTAATGATATTGTAGATGCTGATGTACCTACTGATGATGCTGGTACTAGAATTGACAAAGGCGAATTTATTATTATTTATGATGGTGAAAATTTTAAAGTGGGGCGTGGTGTAAACAGTCTTACTACTTTCACTACTAATCACGGCGAAGATTTTTCTAAAATAAAAATAGTAGAAGGAGTTGATTTATACAATGATGATATTAGAACGACTTTTGAGGACTTTTATGTTGGTAAGTATATCAATGATTATGACAATAAGCAAGCTTTTGTTGCGTCAATCAATGCTTATAACAAAACTCTTGAAGGTGACGTTTTAGACAAAACTTATGACAATATTACAAGCATTGATATTGATGCGCAAAAGCTATATTTAGAGGGTAAAGGTATTGATACGTCTAGTATGTCAGATATTGAACTAGCTAAGGCTAATACTGGTTCTAATGTTTTTGTAACTGGCAATATCAAGTTTGTTGATGCGATGGAAGATTTAGATATGATTAATTATATGTAAATGAAAGGAGTGTATATTTATGTCAACGATAAGAGGTGATAAAACTCTAAGTGGTACTTGGGGTGAAGTTTGGGTAGATGGTGATAAAATTTTTGAATGCTCCAAGATAGAACAAAAAATAACGGCGAACCGTGAAGACGTTCAGTTAGGGATTGATGTTGATAGCAAGATAGTTGGACTTAAAGGTGAGTTTACTCTCACTGTTAAGCGTGTTTATACGAGGTACAATGATATATTTAACAGTTGGAAAAAGGGACTTGACCAACGTGTCCAGATTATTTGTAAGTTAGAAGACCCTGACTCTGTTGGTGGACAAATTGAGCGTTATGCAACTAACAATTGTTGGTTCAATGATTTACCACTTGTATCTTATGAAAAAGGTTCAGCAATAGAGCAAGAGGTGACTGGTGGGTTTACTCCTACAGATATGCAATTATTAGATGAAATTAGTTATTAAATATTATTAAATTATAAGGAGAAATTATTATGAAAGTTCAAGAAGAAAAAGACAAGTTATTTTTAAATTTTGTACAAAAAGCAGGCAACAGAATAGAAGACCGAAAAAAAATCAAAACGGCTACTTTATACATACCAGCACTTGAAGAAAACATCAAAATAAGAAATTTAACAAGCCAAGAAATTATAGAATGCACTAATTCTATAGAGCAAGAAGATTATGAATATGGTGATAAATACGCCACTTATTTAGGTGTTATCGAGCCAGGCTTAAAAAACGTTTCAAATGAGCTTATAAGACAAGGTCATATTAATCAAAACTTAGATGTTTGTAATATGTTTGAAAGTCATGAATTAAGAAGCATTGCTACTGAAATATTAAGGCTTAGTGGTGTATTCGAAGAAAATAAATCGGTGGTACTTGTAGAAGAATTAAAAAAGTAATAAATACAGATGGTGAAGCGTATATGATACACTATTATATACAAAAAGGCTTTTCTCCTGATTATCTAATTAATCTTAGTTATGTTGAGAAAGCTTTTTTTGTCGCCTCTATGCAAATTTCTCAAAAAGAAAGCGAGCGGTATTTATTCTAAAAATAACTAAAATGTGAGGTGGTATTATAAGTAGTGAAATAAGAGGTCGAATAAGTATAACGGATAATGCCACTTCTGTTTTAAGAAGCATTAGAAGTGAGCATACTAATTTAAGAGCAAGTGTTGAGTCTGTAAAGCAAGCTTTTGTAAATACGTATACTCAAGCTACTCAAAGCATTCAGCGATTAGCTTCTCCTATAGCTAGTGTTAAAAGTCAACTAAATGCGCTTGGTAATATGACTGTTAGTGCTATTATAAGTGTTAAAGATGGTGCTACAAATGTTATAAATAGTGTTAAAAGTGGGTTGAGCGTGCTTGGTAATATGACTGTTAGTGCTATTATAAGTGTTAAAGATAGCGCAACAAGTATGATTTCAAGCGCTATAAGTAAATTAAGATTATTTGGTAGTATGACTGCTTTAGCTATTATGAACGTTAAAGATAGT
This sequence comes from bacterium, assembly GCA_044425885.1. Classification (GTDB taxonomy): domain Bacteria; phylum Bacillota; class Clostridia; order Lachnospirales; family CAG-274; genus Tyzzerella. The sequence continues at coordinate 2,307 of JAWXUY010000267.1, forward strand.
GCTACAAATATAATTTCAAGTGTTACGAGTAAATTAAGAGCATTTGGTAGTATTACAGTTTCTGCTATTGCAAATATTAAAGACAATGCTACAAATATAATTTCAAGTGTTACGAGTAAATTAAGAGCATTTGGTAGTATTACAGTTTCTGCTATTGCAAATATTAAAGACAATGCTACAAATAT
>JAWXUY010000020.1:0-13750 GCA_044425885.1 bacterium
CAAATGGCATCAAGCTCTGTATGAAATGCTGGTGATTTTCGTGAAAAATAATGTGGAAAATAGGCACGCCCAAAGAACTCTAAATCTACCATAGCTAATTTTTTTCTTAATCCAGATGAACCAGTAAGAGGTACAATTCCAGCTTCAAACTCTTTTCTTAACTCAAACCTTAATGAATTTCCATCATCAATATATAAAAAATGCTTTAATAATTGATTTAAATTATTAAGGTTACTATCTTCACACGCTTCAAGAACTTCACTTATTTTATATTCCACATCTTGTATAGTATCTAGTAATAAATTTATTTTTTTGCTTTTATTTCTCAAGAAAATCACCACCTTTTACACTTATTATTAAACTAAAAAAAGGCATAGCTTCGCCACCCCCAGTTAAGCATAATTTTTTTACACTATAACAAAGTTATTTTTCATTTAACTATGACCAGTTTTGTCCTAAGAGGGGACGAATCAACCTCTCTTATTTCAGCACATATTTTTAATTTTTTTGATTATCTTCTAGCATAATAGAAAAAACAAAGCTTTTAACCTCGCCACATATAGTAATTTCGAAGTTAGCCTTATTCTGACGCTTATTTATTTTGGTTATATTTTGATTAAATAATTTCATTGGGTGACCTTTAAGAATATTGGCATTCCCATTCTCATTTATTTTAATTGGTATCGGCTCAAGTTCATTTCCATTATTAGCTAATATTTTAATCCACTCTACCTCCATAGAACTTAATGCAACAGGGTTCTTACCACCTAAAAAATTCATAAAAGAAGATAATTTTTTGATTTTATAGTACGTTTCAGCATTATAATCTATATTACAAAATACATAACTAGCAAACAATACACTTTCTTTAGAGTACCAGTTGCCATTTTTCCTATAAGTTTGTAACTCTCTTGGAACTACCGCTTCCAATCCTGTTTTAATCAACGCATTTTTAATTAATAATTCTTCTCCAACTTTTACTTGTAGTACATACCACACTATAATTCACCCTCTTTCTTTTTATTCTTTAAGAACTCGTTTACATTTTGGTATAGCTCTGGATTTTCTTTAGCCATAACTTCAAAAATAGTAGAGCGCATCGCATCAATAGACGCTTCATAATCTTCTTTATTTTGGACTTCTATACGTTTTTTATATGCCGATGCCCTAATTAACGAGTTTGTTTCACGCATAAGCTTGTCAATAGGAATATTCTTTAAATCATCATCATTTAAACCTGTTAGGGCGTTTACCATATGATAGCTACTTAGTCTTATCAATGTTTCTGACGCATCTAAATCTGGATATTTTTGTATTTCTTCCATCAATATAGAAAAATTATTTTGTGCAATATTCATCATATCAGTTGTATCTTTGAATTTTTTAGCATACGTACAAATAGCAGAAGCTGACATTATTTCATTATTATCTGCTAGATACCTTACAATTTCTCTATACGTTTTATTTTCAGTCAACATTTGTTCAACGTCAGATTTTAATTTTGGTGGCAACTTATCCACCTTGCCGTGCCTTCTTCTTTGCCCTATAAAACCACGCTCCTTTATGCTACTTGAACTAATTGCATATATATAAATAAAAAAATGAAAAAAAAGTATAATTACCTTTTGCAAAGATAACTATACTATATTTTTTGGTACTAAACTAGTGAAAACATGTTCCTAATTTTCGTTAATTATTCGTTTTAAATGATTATATGTTAAATTATATTTTTTAGTTAATTCTTTATGATTATAGTCATTAAATTCATTTTTGATAAATCTGTTTCTAACAGTAATATTAGCACGCTCTGGCTTATGTACATAAATATTATTACCGCCAAAATTTACCATTAATGTAACATAGTTTTCAATTCCTATAACTTTAGCTATTTCTTTTTGTTCGTCATTTAAATCATCTAATTCAAGGTATTTCAAATAATCCAATCAATCACCACCTTTTAATAATATTTCACATAGAGCAAGTAATTTTATAGCTTTCACTTATATCAATCGCTGACTTAATCACATTTAAAGCATCATCTTTGCTTTCAGTATAATTTAATGACTTAAGCATCTTTGTAAATGACTCAAACGCCATAACCTCGCTTGCTAAATATGCTATATCTGACGCTTCTTCTTCATTAATATTAAGTATATGTATTAAAGTTGTTAAATCTTTATTATAATCACCTTTGAGCTTCTTTTTTAATAAAGCTTTAGTATCACTATCAGTTGTAATAGTTGATATTAATTCGTCTAATGTACCATTTATCATATCGTTATTTACTACAAGACCTAAAGTTTTTTTATATTTTGGAGCAAGCTCATATACATTTTTTTCAGTTACTAATCCTGAACCAAATAAATTTTCAAGTAACTCTGGTTCAGAAAGCTTTATAGTTTGGGCGTTTGAAATTTTAACAAAAGCGTTATCACTTCCAATATACTTAATAGTCTTGCTTTTTTTATTGTGTAAATCTTTTTCAGCTTGTAACTCAAAGAAGCTTTTATAATGACTTATTTGCTCTTTAAGTTCGGCTTCTGCTTGCTTTAATATGATAAATTCATCTACTGCTTTGCTTATTTCTGACATATTTAAATCTCCTTTTTGACATATATTTTATAATTACATTTTGATACTAATAATTTTTTTGAAAATTTATCACCACCTTATTGACAAACTAACTATTATATGATATACTTTATTTAAGTGTTGAAAGGCTTTTATGGTCTTTCTTTTTTTTATGCCAAAATTCCAATTCCCATACCCCTCGCCATACTAAACAATCCATCGTAATTAATATTTTCATTATTTACAGCATTGTTATAAACATTTACAGCGCCTCTAACACCCCATTTACTTTGGCTTATTCCATGTAAAAATTCTATCTCTTTCTTCATGCTTCTTTCAGTTAAAATAGGAAATAATAGCTTAATATCTTCTATAATAACTTGACTTGTAGCATAATGCCTATTCATTCTTATTCTTGAAAATTGCTGAGCAAAACGTGCCTCTTGCTTGCCTAGCATTCTATCAAATACCTCTGTATTTCCAATTAAAACTATACCAGTTCCAGTGTCACCTGTAATTATATTTGGGTCTGAAAGCGTTCTAATTTCTTCAAGAGCGGCGTATTTTAAATGTTGTGCTTCATCTATGATAATAACTTTGTTGCTCACTTCAAGCTTGCTTCTAATGTCTTGCATTAAGTCAAGCTTATTTTTGCTTTCTGAAATCCTTAACGCCCTTGCTAATAATTTTAAAATATTGCTTAACGTTCCAGTCGATGGAGTGGCTTGTATGTAAATAGTAGAACTTGGATTATCCTTTGCGTACTGACAAGCGCCTTTAGTTTTGCCAATTCCAGCATCTCCATGAGCTACCGCCATACCTTTCTCAACGTGACAATATTGTATTAATTGATAAATTTCTTCACTTATAGAAGTTGGTATGTAATCTTGGATATTAATAAATGGTAACTTTTTCTCTATTATAGTAGCTTGTTCTTCTTCTAGCTTGAAAAACTCTTGAATTTTGCTTTCTATTTCTTCAATATTTCCCTTGTCATACTTGCAATTTCTCCACTGACTAAGTGCCGTTTGGCTTAAACCTATTAAAGGTGCTACTTTCGCTTGAGATATTTTTTTAACTTCTAAATACTCTGTTAATTTTTGTTGCAAATTTTCATTATACATGACTGTAATTCTCCTTTTTTATTTTAGCATTTTTATTCATAGTTGATAAATCTATACCTGTTGTTCCAGTAGGTAAATGATTTTGGTATAATGGTTCTTCTGTTACTCTATGTATTTCTAATATTTGACTAGTTTTGTTTACTGCTGGATTTAATTTATTCTCCATAGCCGAAGCTAATACTAATTCTCTTGCCGCTCTAAGCCTCAAGGCTTGTACTGTTTTTAATTTATTCATATCATTTCTTGCTTCTACACGTGTTATTTTTTGTGCTAGTTTAATATCATCGCTACCAGCACCATATTTTAATATAGTATCATTTACACATGGTACTTCCATTATGAAATTGTCATCTGTATCATACGCTCTGACTTTACTTAAATTAGATGGGTCATATCTTAAATAAACAGATTTTCCAAACATTGCTTCTTTGAACTCATAACTTGAATAGTCAAAACGTTCACCAGCAATATCAAGAGAAACACCCCTTTTACCTACTTTTTTACATCTAGTACTTCTTGCAATCATAAGGTTTAAATCTTCTTCAGATGCTACTCTTATTTTTGTGCTTAATTCATGGTATAAATCAATTTTTCTTTTACCGTTGTCTGAATTAACTGAAGAATTACTACAAACTTCATAATTAAGATAGTATTCTATCATGTCATTTATATTAGAAATCAATTCTTCATCAACAATCACATTGCCATTTTTAATATTAGTTTTTAAAATCTCTGGACGTTCAATTATATTACCACCTGTATAACTTGGATATAATCTTGATATATACTCTTTAAAATCCCTAAAGCGTCGCTCTATAATTTTAGCTCTCGCATTCGCAACAAGTGCGTTTGTCATATTTATACCCAATCGTTGAATAATATTAGGTGGTATATGATTAGTTTTTACTTTTTGAGATTTTCGCCCTCTATGACCAACACCAGCAAAATCATGTGTTAAGTACTCTCTACCATTATCAATATAAATATTTTCAGGCATTGCTCCACGTCTTAATATGCCATCTCTTAACGCTAATATAGAACCTTGAGAGTTTACAGTCGGTGAAATATGCCAACCTGTTATAATACCACTTCTAACATCCATCCACGCCGATAAGTATAACCTATGTACACTTCCATCATTTGCTTTACTTTGAATATCAAGAGTATGAGTATCCCCAACCCAATATTCATTTGAAGCCATTTCGCTAAGTTCTCTAGCTATATAAAAACCATATATATCATCATAAGCTTTATTGCCTTCACGCCCTACAATTCTAAGACCTTCACTTATATCTGTCTTTAGATGTCTTCTAAAAGTTTTCTCACTTGGTATTAAGTTATACTGCTCTGGATTAGTTTCTTTTATTGACATTTTCATATAACTATAACATTTAGCTACACTATGTTTGGCTTGGTCTAAATAGTAATATAATAATGTGTCAAACATCTCTTTAGTTATTTTAGTCTTACCCTTTCTATTTTTACCACGATTATTTACAAGCTCTTCCCATTTATTTTCTCTATATAATCCCCACTTTCTATACAGTGTTTTACTTGATATTTCAAGCTCTGGATAATCAAGTTTCATAGAAGCTATAAAACGTTCATCTATAACAGCTTTTGATATATTATTACTTGGATTATTTCTATAAGATTGCCATTTTTCGATTATATCAACCCAAAATGACATTTCTTCACGTTCCTTTGCTGAAAGCATTTCCATTGTATTACCTTGCTTTATTTGTTTAGTAGCTGGTATTGGCACTAATTTCTCACCATTCGCCTTTAAATACTTTAATTGTTGTGGCTCTGTTAGTTGATTTAATGCTATTCTATATTCTTCTTTATTACTTTTTCCTATTACTAGTGTACTTAGTATAGTACCTTTTTTTAATCTGTTTTTTACAGTACTAAGTGCTATACCAGTATATTCAGCATATTCTTTTGTTGTAAGCATCATTTCCATCTTAGCCATCTCCTTTCTAATTTTAATTTTATTTTTTTAGTTCTAATATGACTTTTATATTAACTTAATTTTTGATATTTTTTATTAAAAGACTGTTACTCATTTAGATTATTGCTTATTTAGAATTGTTATTTTATTACTTCTTATTAATTTAGAATAATATTAATATATAACCTGTCATCTTCAGTTACAAGGCGGTTATCCCTTGCAAGACAGCCCTTTTTATTAGGCTGTTTCGACTAATTAATCTTGTTTTTTATATATTTTTGAGTATCAATTTTGTATAAAATCAACGTCCCTATCATCTGGATATTACTATACTTATTCTCTTTGCTTTTTTTATTTTTAGAAAGCATAATACACCCCCTCACTTTTTAATATTCTTTAGAACTCTTTAATATTTGAAGAAAGTTTGCACTATTGACTTTTGGCACGCCATCGATGTATAAAGTCCACATCTTTCCATTTTTCCTAATTTTCTTCCTCATAAACTTCAACTCCTTTTAATTTATTCATTAATTTTAATATACCATCAACGCCTTTTTGATAAACAACAGTCTTAGTATTAACACTAACATCTCCATCTCGCTTTACAAATCTACTTTCTATAACTCTAAACCAACCTCTATCAATATATTTTTGGTATGGTTGATTATCTTTCATCAATATTTTTTCATTCCTAAGAATAGCAAATAGAGTAGTTCTACCAACACCTTCAAAATTTAGTATTTTAGCAACTGTTAGCATATCAAAAGTATCTTCACTTTCAGTTACAGCGTCAAAAAAATCTGCTTTTGATTGTAATTGCGATATTTTAGTATTTTGCTTATTAATAACTCTTTGTGCAATCAATATAGCCTTTGCAAATATATCTTCATCAGATAAATTCTCTTGGTTCGCTATGTACCCTCCATACTCTCGAATTGATGGAAGAACTTCTTCGAACACCCACGCTTCAAATTTTTCAGCTTGTGGCAACTTACTTTTTATTATTAATCTGTAAACATCACCCTCAGGTATAAATGTCATTTCTATTTGTTTAGTAGGTGATTGTGGGTGTGGTCCATTTTGGACCATACCTTGTTTACAGTGCATACTTACAGCTTTACGTGGAGTTACATACCCTAAAGCCTTTGCTACATCACTTCCACAAAATAGAATTTTTCCTTTTTCACCTTGTATAGTTCTTATCGAACCAAAATCTTCACTTTCAAATATTTTCAGTTCATTCATTCAACCACTCCTTTTTTTATTTATTTTTTGTTACACCGCTTGGACTCCTGTTTTGACTGAACCTAGTAAAATTTAAATAGTTATGGCTGTTTTAAATATATTATTTATATTTGATATGTTTTTTGCCTCTTTTTTATATTTTTTTAGTTTGTCTCATCAGCACGCAAGTTACTATCTTACGTGGACAGCCTCTTTTATAGGCTGTTTCGACTATTGAATCTATTTTGTTATTATGCTATAATAATTCTGAAAGGAGGTGATATATATGAATAAAACAAATATACCCTTAAAAAAGGAAATACCTTATTTAAAATATGACTTTTCAAGATATTGTGCAAAGCTAAAAGAAGGTTTTATAGTTGAGCTTCCTGAATATCTTAGGAGTTTTAATGAAAGTTTAAATTATAATATAAGTCAATTATCTAAAAATATCCCTAAAGAACCCCCGTCTGGATATAGAATTTATATTATTGATTATCGCTTAAATATTCTTTTTGCTACTATTGACCCTACTGGAAAAATTCCTACATTTTGTCTTGCTTATTCAAAACAATACCATGATATAACTGACTATTTATTTGGCAATGGTAGAACTGGAAAAATTCCTATAAGTTATATTGAATGTGATGAATTTCAACTTGATAAATTTAAAAATACATTTGGATATTTACCAATTGAAGAACTTTGTACAAATTTTGTTGCAATTTTCGATGCTGAAAACTTAACAGAATTAAGATACTTAACACCATATCAAACACAATTTTTATTAGAAAAATATAAAACTAAAAATTATATTGACTGGAAACAAATAGTAAAAAATACAATTGTTGACCCTGTTATTATACAGGAATTTTAATGAATTATATTACAACGTGATTTTATTTGTTCTATAATTTCTGGACATACAAGATTATGATACCAAAGCTCTTTTGGTTCTTTATTCAGGTGATATGTAATTTGCATATCACCTGAAATAGTTATAATTTCATTATTGTACAATGATTTTAAAACACGAACCCAATCAGCATCTCTTGGATGAAGCGTTCTTGTTCCTATAGTCGAGTTTTTTAACGCTTTTATTTCTTCTTCAAAAGTGGTTACTATTTCTCTTGACATATGATTTACCTTTCTAACCTATCATCTTCAGTTACAAGGCGGTTATCTCTTGTAAGACAGCCTTTTTTATAGGCTGTTTCGACTTAATCTACTATATTTATCCCTATTTCTTTTAAGAATGTAGCTATATTTAAATTTAAATCATGCTCAATGATACATTGTTCTTGCAAATACGATATAATTATTTTACTTTTAAGCATTTTATCTGTACATTCTGCTATATCTTTTTTAAATTGTTCATGGTTTCGAGTAAGAGTAGCAGTAGTGTTTTCATATAAATCTAATAATTTTGCTTCTGTTTCGGTAAATTTTCTATAATTTGGTATGTTGTCCATGTTTATGTCGCCTATACGTTCCATAAGTTTAATCTCCTTTTTATTTTTTTACTATAATTAAATTTTCACTTCAAATAAATAATTTATATCTAATATTTCTGGAAATAATTCATTTTTTATTGTAACCGCCTCATGTAGTTTTAAACGTTTTGGGTCGTTTAACTTAGGTGTTAGCGTGCAATAATTTACATTTAGAACATTTGCTATATCTTTTCTTTTTAAATTATTTCTTATAAGCTCTACCTCCAAATTTTTATATATCATGATTATCACCTCCTTTATTAATGCAATTGCGATAACTATGTTTTAATTATAGACGCAGAAATGTAATTTGTCAATACTTTTTTTACAAAAATATAAAAAAATATTGCAATTATGTAAAAAAGTTGACTTTTAACATTTCATTTGTTATATTTGGTTATAAAGGAGGTGATAAATATGTCAATTGAAGAACAATTAAAAGATTTAATACAAAGTAGATATAAAAGTCTAAGAAATTTTACGACTACACATAATCTTGCTTATTCTAGTGTGGCAAGTATATTTAAAAGAAGCTTATTTTCAGCTAGTTTTCAGTTAGTTTCTCAAATTTGCGTTGCACTAGAACTTGACTTGAATGAATTAGCTTTAAATAAAAAAATAGTTTTATTAGAAGATACTAAAGATAAAAGTGAAAGTATTAATAATTTTATAGATGATAATTTAAGTGTAGATGAATTAAGAATCTTACAAATAATAAGAAATATGGATAAAACAGGACAACAAGCATTACTTCAACAAATTGAATCTAATTATGCTTTTTACCAAAATTTAAAATCTGAAATATCTAAAGAAGAATGTAAAAAAAATAGTGAGCTTAAAGGAATACAAAAACAAGCATAGAAAATAATAATTAAAGCCCCTAAAAATAAAAGGGGCTTTTTTGATATAAAAATATTAAAAAATAAAATCAAATTAAAATAATAAAATACATATAATAGGAAGAAACTACTTTTAAAAATTTAAATTTTTGGAATTCGGTAGCCAACTTTAATAAAAACCTTAAAAAATCTTTCGAGTGTCCAACCTTAAAAAACCTTTAAAATACAACGTTTTTTAGGTATAAAAAAATCGGTAGCTAACATTGGCTACCGAACCTTAAAAATTGGCTACCGAATTTTAGCCTTTTTATATTTTTTCTCATTTAGAGCCTCTGGATTAGAAGATATTTAAAAGGCATTTAAACGATATTTAAATAATAAAAAAAGCTATAAAACCCTTTAATATATAGGCTTTATAGCTTTTTAGTACTTTTCATTAAAAATCATTTAAATGCCCTTAAACGCTCAATTTAAACGCTCCCCCTAAAATCCATATTTAGGACTAATTTAACCCCAAAACCTAAAAATTGATAAAAATAAGTGGGACAAACTGCTTTTCCAAAATCTCAAATATTTGCTTGGTTTTGTGTGCTCTTGTATGAGTTTGTTTGAGATAAATACGCCTATTTTTAGGGATATTTTGGAGTTGTAAGACTTTGTAAGGGTTTGTAAGAGTTTAAAATTTAGCACTGGCTACCATTTGTCATTTGTAATGTCAAACTACAGCCTTTGAAGATTAATTCAAGGGCTTTTATTTTATTTTATTTTATTTATTATTTGAAATCATGTAGTGTTGGTAATTGTAAATAATATGATTTACTGCCCAAGCTCCGAGTGTGCATATGAAAAATATAGCAGTCTGACCTGTTAGTAAGCCTATTAAAAATATAATTAAATATACAAATGCCATATATGATATTGTCCTTGCTGATGCCTTGCCTACTATTTGCATCTCGTACTCGTCTAGTGTATCTAAAGCCTTTTTATTATAATTAAGCTCTGTCGGGTCTACGTTCTTGTTTGGCTCAACTCTTTTTATTAAGTTAATATTAGATATCTCCAAAAAGCTCCCTATTATACAATTAACTGTAAATATTAAAAGTGTTATCACTACTTTTTCAATATTTTCATCTATCGAACTAAATAATTTATTACTAAAATTAATACCAAACATCATAAAGTTTACTATGATTAATAGTGTAGCTAAACTAGTTATAACAAACCTTTTATTACTTGTCTTTTCATAAACAGAGTCTTCTTCGTTACTAAAATTATCTAGTTTAATAGCTTTTTTAATATTTAAGTATTTTGCAAGCATAACTAAAAGCGGTATAGTAGTGATAACTTGTAGTAATATCGGGTTTGTGCTTACACTTATATTAGATAATTCGTATTCAAACATCATATAACTACTCATATACCCTACTATCATTCCCGCTATTACAAGTTTAATTACATTATTAATTTGTTTATCTTTCATTTTAATCTTCCTCCTCCTCGTACTTAAATATTTCTTCTACTGTTGTGTTAAAATATTTCGCTATCCTTATTGCCACTACCACTGATGGGTGGTAGTCTCCACGCTCAATAGAGCTTATAGTCTGCCTTGACACTCCGCATATTTTACCTAGTTCAGTCTGTGATATACTACTACCCTCTCTAAATATTTTTAGTTTATTATACAATGGCACTTTAACTATCCCTCCTTAGTTAATTATATTCTACGTTTGACAATTATTCTTGTCATTCTTTTAAACATATATTACCACTGACAACTTTATTTGTCAATCCTTATTTAAAAAAATTTTATTAAATTAAATTCTACAATAAAAAAAACATCTCTTTATTTATTAGCGTCTGTTTTTTTTAGCCAATTAATATTTGAGATATTTTTTATTTTTTATTTTTTATTATGCTTTACTTAATCTTGTTCCTCTACTCGTTTTAACCAAAGTAAACTCTGCTTTTTCTTTGTTAAAGTCAACTTTTACTTTATCTTTTTTATCTATAACTTTATCTAATAATTTATCCGTAAATAAATCTTCTATATTTGTTTGTATAGCACGTCTTAATGGTCTAGCTCCATAGTTATTATCATACCCAATCTCTACAAGCTGGTCTATTACTGCCTCTGTTATAGTTAAAGTGATATCTAAATTCTCTTTTACTCTATCTACAAGCTCTTTTAACATTAAGTCCGTTATCTGCTTAACTTCTTCTTTCTCTAAAGTATGGAACACTATTATATCATCTATTCTATTTAAAAACTCTGGCTTAAACGTCTTCTTAACCTGTTCCATTACTCCTTTTTTCATATCTTCGTACTTCTTAGTATCTTCTTGCGATGTAGCAAATCCTAACTTCTTAGTCTCTGTTATGCTTCTCGCCCCTACGTTTGAAGTCATAATTATGACTGTATTCTTGAAGCTTACTTTTCTACCTTGTGAGTCTGTTATATGACCATCATCTAATACCTGTAGTAATATGTTAAATACATCATGATGCGCTTTCTCTATCTCGTCAAATAACACTACTGAGTAAGGCTTTCTTCTTATTTTCTCGCTTAACTGTCCACCTTCTTCATAGCCTACGTATCCTGGAGGCGCTCCTACCAGTTTAGCTACGCTTTGCTTTTCCATAAATTCACTCATATCAACTCTTATCATAGCATCTTCATCACCAAATAAAGTCTCGCTTAAAGTCTTAGAAAGCTCTGTCTTACCTACCCCTGTTGGTCCTAAAAATAAAAATGAGCCAATCGGTCTTTTTGGGCTTTTAAGTCCTAATCTACTTCTTTTTATAGCTTTAGCAATAGAGTCAACGGCTTCTTCTTGCCCAATAATTCTCTCATGAAGAATACTTGTCATATTTTTAAGTCGCTCACTCTCATCATCTTGTAGCTTTTGAAGTGGTATTCCAGTCCAGCTAGATACTATATCAGCTATTTCCTGTTCAGTCACAACTTGTAAATTGTCATTCATATCGCTATACCATTTAGTTTTTTCTTTCTCAAGTTTAGCTTTGATACGTTCTTCTTTTACTTTTGTTTTACTTGCATTCTCATAGTCTTCTGATATTATAAATTCTTCTTTAAGCTTTTTAAGCTCCATTAATTTTAAGTCTGTCTTTTTGATATCTGGAGGCATTATAAAAGTATGGAGTTTTAATTTAGAAGATGCTTCGTCTAGCACGTCGATAGCTTTATCTGGTAAAAATCTATCTGTTATATATCTATTAGAAAGCTTAACGCAAGCCTCTATTGCGCTATCTGTTATCTTTACATTGTGGTGTAGCTCATAATTTTCTTTTAAAGATTTTAGCATATTAATAGCTTCTTCTTCCGACGGTTCGTCAACTACCACTGGCTGAAATCTTCTTTCAAGCGCTGAGTCTTTCTCTACGTATTTTTTATATTCGTTTAGAGTCGTCGCCCCTATTACTCTAAGCTCTCCTCTTGCTAAAGATGGCTTTAGAATATTAGAAGCGTCGATAGAGCCTTCTGCACTACCAGCCCCTATTATAATATGAATTTCGTCTATAAATAATATTATATTATTAGCGTCGATAACTTCACTTATAATCTTCTTAAATCTGTCTTCAAATTCTCCTCTATATTTAGAGCCTGCAACAACTGATGGAACGTCAAGAGCCACAACTCTTTTATTTTTTAGTAATTCTGGTATATCTCCGCTTACTATTTTTTTTGCTAGACCTTCTGCTATAGCTGTTTTACCTACTCCTGGCTCTCCAACAAGGCATGGATTATTCTTACTTCTTCTTGTTAACGTTTGTATAACTCTTTCTATTTCTTCTTCTCTACCTTCTACAGGGTCAAACTTATTTTGTAAAGCAAGATGTGTAAAATCTTTACTAAATTTATCAAGTATTGGCGTATTAGAAGATGTTGCTTTACTTTTACCTTTATTACCTCCAGCAATAGCGTTTACTTGTGGATTATTTTTGTTTGAACTTGCCACTGTTAATAACTCTGTTTGTAAAGCCTGTATAGAAACATTAAAAATATTTAAAATTTTAATAGCCATGCTCTCACCATACATAGGTCCTGACTCTTTTAATAAAGCTATTAAAATATGTTCTGTTCCAATAACGTTAGTTGAGCTGGCGATTGCCTCATCTGAGCTTTTATTTAATACTCTCTTTAATCTTGGAGTAAAAGCATCTGGTGGCATTTTAGATATTTTTTTTCCCACAGATACTAGTTTTATAATTTCTTTTTTTACGCTATCATAATTAACATTTCTAGCATTTAGGGATTTACTAGCAACGCTATCTGTAACAGAAGTTAAACCTAATAATAAATGTTCTGTCCCAATGTAGTTATGCCCCATTTCTTGAGCAAATTTTCCAGCATTATTTATAACTTCTTCAGATTTACGAGTAAATTTTAAATACATATACTTTATCCTCCTCTAATATAATCATATAATTAAATATTAATATTATCATCAATAACTAATTATATCATAAATAATAAATTTAATCAAATAAAATTATTTTAAAGTTTACCCCATTATTTAATAGTTT
>JAWXUY010000021.1:0-13679 GCA_044425885.1 bacterium
TATTGTAGTATTTTCGTCTTCGTCATCTATAGGCATAGCATAAGAAACCGAAGCAACTTGAGGCATATTATAGCTAACACTTTGAGATTCAGCGGACTCAACTGGGATAGCTTTGTCTTCGAAAGATGCACTTATTGTATCAAAATCATCATTCTTAAATGATTGAGGTTTTATTGTAAATGTGAGAGTAGGATTTCCATATTCATCTACACCTTCGCCATTAGTTACAGAATCAACACTAATTAGATTATTCGTTTTAAGATCTTCAATATCCCAGTCAATTAATTCATAGTAATAATCATCTGGATCTTCATGAGTACTAGGATAAGCAGTAATTTCTACAGTTATAACAGCCTCGTTTGTATAATCTTTAAAATCATAATCAGCAAGACTAAAAGCTCCATCTCTAACAGTACTAGTATAGATATCAGCATTAGAATTACTTTTAACAGATGTTATTGCAATACTACCATTTTGTATATCATTATCTAATTCAATTAAATAAATAGGGTCAGGAGTAAAAGTATATTTTATTGATTCACCATCAGAGTTATTAAAGCTAGCTGGATCAATAAGAATATGAAGAATTTGATTAGCAGTTTTGTCATTTTCATCTTCATCAACTTCAGTATGAGCTGTGATATATTTAAGAGCATCTGTATCCCAATTATCTAATAAATATTTATAATTTGGAGCCTCAGCTTTAACTCTTACATATATTCTGTTACCTGCAAGTTCATTATCTTCAAATCCAGTGAGATATATACCATTTTTATTCCAATAACCAGAGTCTTGATCTATAAATTCTCCTATTTTACTGTAATCAAAACCAGTTGTATCAGAATTTTCATCATCAATATAAAGATTAACAGCTGTTATTTCAGCCGAGCCTTTTCCGTTATTATCAGTAGATTCTAGAAGTAATTTTAAGCTATTTTGAGCATCTGAGTCATCTGTAAAGGCAGCTGTAATTGTTTTAAATTCTTCGTTATCAAAAGTACTAGTATCTATAGTAAGCGTAAGGAGAGAATAGTCAGGAGGATTAATAGTACCATCATCATCATCATCTATTACATAATCAAAGCTTGCCTTATTAACACCTTTTATTTTCTCGATTTCAGAGACATTCCAAACCTGCCCACCATTAACATTCGTAGATTCATTAAGTTGAAATCCAACACGAGGAGTAGCTTTAAGTACAACAGTTATAGAGCCTCCATCACTATAACTAGATAAATTTAAATTACCTTCTGTATCTGTAATTTGACTCAATGTAAGAATACCGCCAGCTTCATTTTTAGCAGATTCTACACTAACATAGCCGCCAGATTCTTTAGTATCCTCTAGGTTTAAATATAGGATATCTTTGTTTTCAAAATCAAAATCAAAAGCACCAGAATGTATAATTTGGCTTGTAATTATACTACCATCTTCAGCTGGTGATTTAGCTGTTATAGTCGCAGTAACAACAACGTTTTGCCCATCAAACTTATAAAAATAACCACTTGGGTCAAGCTCAAGTTGTTGGTCATTAGTTATACTAACAGTAGCTACGCTAGAATTATTAAGCGTATAATTAACGTCATATAGATTATCATCTATAGTAACAGGGAGAAAAGATTCAAGTGTGCTATTTACAAACTCTTGGTTAAAATCACCAGTCCAACTATCACTACTATAACCACTCTCATTAGCATCTAAATCAAAGCCTTTGCTTACAGCCGTTTTTAAATCTGTAGTAATACAAGAGATAGCATTGGCATTTGCAAGTTTGAGTAATTCAGCTATATCATCGGCATTATCCTCCTCATCAAAGAGAGCTTGACTAATATAAATAACCCCTACAGAGCCACTACTATTACTACTAGAGAAAGCCTCAGTAATAGTATCTAAGCTTAAATTAGTATCTTCAAAACGAAGCTCACCTATTGTAAGACCATCTAAAACACCACCATCTCCAAATTTAAAGCTAGAACCAACGTTACTAAAATCTAAGCAATCTATATCTTTAGTAGACTCAACTTTATCTAATACAGTTATACTAGAATTAATACTAATAGTGCCACCTGTATAAGAATTAGTTATATCATACTCACCATGCCCTTTAGTTATAGTTTCAGTAACCCCAGCTAGAGGAATTGAAGGAATAGCATCTACCTCAAAAATCCCATAAACTACATTTCCATGATTATAGTTATTGCTATTACCTGTATAAGAGTATGTATAATCACTAGTCTCATCAGCCCAGCCAGCATTTTCACCAGATGGAATTGTATAAATATCAGTATGATCTAGAGTAGTGCTTTCGGTAGTGCCTTCAGTAGTGCTTTCAGTAGAACTGTCAGTAGTATTGCCCTCACTGCTAGATTCCTCTACTGTAGCAGTAGACCAATTAGTACTAACAGCACTTGGAGTAGAACTACTAGAAGTGCTAGAAGAACTAGAATTAGTTGAAGAACTAGAACTAGAACTAGAAGAAGTGCTAGTAGTAGCACCTGGTAGAGGCTCAGTGTAGCCAGCAACTGGCGGAGCAGTCGGAGTACTAGAAGTACTAGCCATTACAGACACAATTGGTATATTGCTTATAGCCATAGTTGAACATAAGCCCAAAGTCATATATTTTTTTATTATTGCCTTAGGCAACATAATATTTCTTTTCATAAAATCAAACTCCTTTATATATTTTTTAAATATTATTTTTAAATTATTTTTTAAATTAATTAATTTTAATTTTATATATTTATTAATTCTATAAGCATATGTTACCACAATATACAATAAAAAGCAATAAAAATATAATTTAAATTAAAAAGCCCACCGCATACGTTTTAAGTAAGTGAATATAAAATTATAATAGTTAGTAAAAAAATACTTGTATTTTATAAGAAAGTTTGTTATAATTTTATATGTAATACTTTTTGGAGGCTAGTGCATGACCAAATTTTTAATAAAATTTTTTATAAAAGACTACACAAATATTAAAGAGGACTCTGTAAGAGAGCAGTATGGGATACTAGGAAGTATAGTAGGGATAATAAGTAATATAATTTTATTTTTGATAAAACTGGTAACTGGTAATTTTATAAATAGCATAGCGATTATAGCAGACTCATTTAATAACTTATTAGATAGTATAGCATCTGTTATATCACTAATAGGCTTTAAACTATCGAGTAAACCAGCGGATAAAGAACATCCATTTGGACATGGAAGGATTGAGTATATATGTAGCTTTTTGGTCTCTATATTTATTATCGGCATAGGATTAGAATTTCTTAAGGATTCTTTTAAAAATATTTTTGAGCCAAAGGAGTTAAACTTTAACCTTTATACGACAATGCTTTTGGGGGTAACTATTTTGGTTAAAATATGGCTTTCGGTTTTTAATAAGAAACTTGGAGAGATAATAAAATCAAATAGCTTAATAGCCACGAGCCTTGATGCAAAAAACGATGTTATAATAACGAGCATATCAATGCTAGCGATTATAATTTTTAGAATAACAGGTATTAACTTAGATGGACAGTTTGGACTTGTTGTTTCGATATTTTTGATTATATCAGGTGTAAACTTGAGTAAAGAGATGATATCACCGCTTTTAGGAGAAGCAGTTGACAGCGAGATAATAGACGAGATAAAAGAGATAGTGCTTAAATATAGAGAGATTAGAGGAGTGCATGATATACAAGTGCATAACTATGGAGCAAATAAGAATATAGGGTCTTTGCACGTTGAGATAATGGGTAATATGTGTATAAAAGAAGCCCATGATATAGTAGACGAGCTAGAGAATAAGATATATGAGAAAATAGGGATAAATGTAACAATACACATAGATCCAGTATAAAAGTAAAATTAAAATAAAGTTAAAATAAAGTTAATATAAAATTAAAATAAATAAACTAAAATAAGGAGGATTTTAATAGTGCCAAGGCAATTAATATATGTTTTAATAGTAATTTTAATAATATGCGTTTACTTTTTAAAATCTTCTTTGTTTGAGTTAATAAGGAATAATACTACCATTTTGGGTTTTCCAGATGATGATGATGATGATTATGATGATGAGTATGACGATGATTATGAAGATAATGATGAAGAATACGAAGATTATGATAATCGCCATAGTAAGTATTATCAAGATGATGACGATGATAATTACACTTATAGACGTGATGAAAAAGAAGGAGATTATTATAAGACACCTAAATATAATAGGAGTTGGAATAAGAATAAAAATAAAAACGCTATAACAAATAATAAGAGTAAGAATAATAGACACTCAAACTATAAAGAGAGTATTTTAAAGAAATACTCTAGTGACTATGTGCGAGAAAATGTAAATGTATATGATAGAGTTTATAATAATATGAGTTCTGGTGAAAGCTCTAGTAATGGTGGAAGCCCAAATGCTAGTGAGAATAAAGAAAATACGAGTAAACCTAAACCAAAGGCTTGTTTTTTTGATATGAGAACACCAGAGGAGAAAAAACAGCAAGAAAGAGCAGAGATTAAGAAAAAATCATATGATATGGATTTAGAGAGTACGATAAGTAATATAATAGATAATAACTTAGATATATTAGAAAATAATATAGGATATGCAGAAGAAGTAGAACCTTTAGAGCAAACAAGTAATATACAAATAGATGATATTAGATATACAATAAGGAATAATATCAAGAAGAAACTAGAGGAAACTCTGAATTTGCATAGTATAAGGAATATCGGCGATACAAAACCATATAGCCTTTCACGCCAAATAAGAGAGTACGAAGAAGTATTAAAACGCCAACAAAGGGTAGAGCCAAGCTTAAAGAAATATTCGAGCAAAGAATGTATGGAAAGCTTTACAGGAAAGAAAGAAGAAGATGGCGTAGATGATGATAGAGAAGTAAATAATAATAATAATAATAATAATAATAAGCAAGGCGATAATAGTCAAAAACAAGATTATGTCAATTTGAATAATACACTAAATATAAATCTTGATATTAAATCAAATATAGAAGATTTTTTTATGAACTTACTACAGGATAAAAAGATATGCGAGTTTTTGGAAAAAAACCAAGAGAAATCTTTTATACAACTTGAAAAATTAGAAAACTTTTATGATTTCAAGAATAATGTAAATGATAATATATATGAGATTAGAAATAGTGATGATGATAATTATGATGATGACGAGATAGAATATAATAGTAATAAGAAAAAAAATATTAGTGGATTAATTAATATAGAATCTTCTAACTATGTTTATCCCAAGGTAAACTTATTAAAAAAAAATAATGAATACTTTGAAGATTATGATTATATAGAGATTAAAAAGATGACGAATATAATTATAAACGCTTTAAAAGAATATGGGATTAATGCAAAAATATCAAGCGTTAATAAGAATTTGATAGTTACTAGATATAATTTAGAATTAGTGGAATTGGTAAAAGATAGTGACTATAGAGATTTTAATAAGATTATTAATAAAATACACGAGGTTATTAACGGCTTAAATATTTCAGACAATCCGATACTTATAAAATTTGATAATAATAACGAGTTAAATAATTTTTTTATAGATATATGTAATAAGACTGTAAAAAATATTGATTTAAGAGAGCTTTTAATAACTAAAAATTTTACAGACGATTATTCAGATACAGTTTTTGGACTGGGAAAAGATATGAATAATAATAGCTTAATTAAAGATATAAGCGAGTTGGGACATTTGTTGATAGCGGGTAATAAAAGCTCAGGGAAATCTGTTTTATTAAATAGTATTATTACTAGCATTTTGTACAAGTCTACCCCAAACGAAGTTAAGTTTTTTATTATAGGAACAAATCAAGAAAAATTAAAAATATTTAACAATATGCCTCATCTAGTATCGCCGATAATAACGAATTTAGAAAAAGGATTATTGACTATTAATTGGTGTATAGCAGAGATGATGATGAGATTTAATTTATTTTCTGAAAATAACGTCACTGATTTGGAAGAATATAATAATCTAGTAATTGAGTCTGGGGATAGCTGTAATATACTACAAAAAATAGTTGTAGTAATAGACGAACTAGCGGACTTAATGACGCTTGCTTCAAAAGGATTAGAGGGTGAATTATGTCGATTAGCACAACTTTCAAAGCCTACAGGAATACATCTTATTATACAAACAGAAGTTTTTTCAAGTAGGAATATAACTCCTTTGATTAAGTCTAGTATTTCATGCAAGATATGCTTTAGCGTATCTGACGAGAATGCTTCTAAGTTAATACTTAACGAGACAGGAGCAGAGAAGTTATTGGGTTACGGAGATATGTTATATAAAGAAGATTTTTCGGCTGGTGTAGTGAGAGTAAAAGGACCTTATGTAACAAGGGAAGAAGTTATGAAAGTTATAAAATATATTAATATTAATAATGGCTTTGATAATGGTATAGGTAATAATATTAATAGAGATGTTAATAGTTGCAAAGGTGTTAATAACGGCGTTAATACAGGTACTAATAGTAGTATTGACGGTAGTATTAATAATAATTTTAATTTTAATAATAAAATAGCAAATATATAATAATTTTAGTTTTGTCTTAAAAATTTATCTTAAATTTTATCTTAAATTTTATCTTAAAAGGAGATTAAAAAAATGAGTTCTAATGAACAACAATCAAATCAATCAAGTAATTTCAAGAAAAATGTTGTGTTTTTATGGATAGGTCTAATAGCCTGTATAGGGATTTCTAGTATGAGTTCTGGTTCTAGCGATAGTACAAGCACTCCTTCTGAAAATGTATCGAATGAGGTTGTTTCAAACGATAATTCTTCAAGCGATAATACTTCAAATTCAGAAGAAGAAAAAGAAGTAGAAGAAGAAGTAAGTTCAGAAGTAGAAGAAGTTAAAGAGAATATAAGTAGTGTAATTACAGAGATACCAGATGCTGTCAATGTGGAGCAAATTTTGGCTGAAGAATTAACGGAAGAAGAAATTATTTCTTTAAATTATATATTAAAATATAAACTACCAGATAACTTCCGTGAGGGATATGACCTCCAAAGCGCAGCGGAGATTGTGCTAGTAAATGAAATTCAACAAGAGAGTATAATCGGAGATCTTATAACTTCAAGTGAATTTTCGATAGAGGAATTTTTTATGGCACATGATGATATTTCAGATATATTTGAGGGAGCAGAAATATCAGTTATTTTAGATGAAACTACTAAAGTAGATGATAAAACAATTACTAGTAAGCTTCAATTAGTGGACTCGGCAGAACAAGCGTTTTATTATACTATTAATACTATAGTATTTGACAGTCATCCAGACCAATATTTAGGATTTACAGGTGTATTAAATCGTGAAGACCCTCATGATTTAATACTAGAATTTATAGAAAGTGTAAAACATACAAGTATTGATTTAAATAGCATAAGAACATTTAAGCCTACGAATGAAAGTCCGCAAGTAACTCTTACTGAAAATTGGAGAAAGTACACTAACTCTAATGCACATATATATTTCAAATATGATGAATTAAAATATATGGAAATGGTAGTAGAGACTGGAGAAGAAGGTCTTACAGCTGATGAATTCTTTGAGAGCACTAAAGAATTTTTAGACGTAGTGCCAGATATGGTATTATATGCAGAAGATGAATATGAGGTAGAAGATAGAACTATTACAAGCAAAGTATATCAAATGACAACAGATTTCTCTGATTTTTATGAGTACTTTACGTTTATAGAAGATCCAAACAGCTCAATTCCAGTAATAGTATCAATAAGTTTAGAAACTTTAATAACGTTTGAAGAATTACAAGCGGAATTACAAAGTATAATTAATGCGGTTAAGTTTTAATAAATAAATAAATAAATAATAAAAAGGCATATATAATATTATATATGCCTTTTTTTATTTAAAATATTTTATTTAATTATTTAATTATATTATAAATTTCTTCTCAAATTCTTGTATTGAGATTGGCTTTGAAAATATGTAGCCCTGACCGTACTCACACCCGATATCTTTTAAAAAGTTAATCTGCTCAAGGGTTTCTATCCCTTCGCATATTATATTAATTTTTAAGTCTCTACACATCTCTACTATATGTTTTACTATTATTTTATCTTTCTCCAAAAGTTTACTATTTTTTATATGTTCCATCGTCTGCAAGAACCCTTTATCTAGTTTTATTGCGTCTACTTCTAAGTCCTTTAATATATTAAGGGAAGAATAAGCAGTCCCGAAGTCATCTACAGAAACTTTTATATTTTCTTTTCTTAAATTATTTATAAACTCTCTAACAGTAAGGGCATCTTCGGCAAAAGAGTTTTCAGTTATTTCCATTTCTATCATACTTATAGGTATTTCGTATTTGTTTATTAAAGTAAGTACTTTTTCTGTAAACTCGTTATCTATAATATGACCTCTTGAAACGTTTAGAGAGATAGGTATTATTTTAAGTCCTCTATTTAAGCAACTTTTCATATATTTCATTACTTTTTCGTATATTATAAAGTCTAAAGCCATAATAAAACCATTTTTTTCAAATATATGTACGAATTCGTCTGGATATATCATTCGGTCAGAAGACTGCCATCTAACTAGAGCCTCTGCTCCATAAATTTCTTTTGTGTATAGATTAAACTTAGGCTGTAAATAAGGGATAAACTCGTCATTTTCAAGCGCCGATAATATTCGGTCTTCTATAAAATTTTGTTTTTCTATAGTGGCATTTAAGTTGCTATCATACTCTTTAAATACGTTTTTAATAGAGCCTTTGGCGTTCTTGCGGGCAATATTAGCTTTATCTAATATAAAGTTTAACTCGATATCTTGGCTACTTAATTTATATACCCCGCATATAATAGTAATTTTCATTTTATTAAAATGAGTTCTTTGCATTTTCTCAAACATCTTGTTTAAAGATTTTATTTGCTGTTTAAGATGGTCTTCATCACGGTAAGTAATTAAAATAGCAAACTTATCATCGCTTATCCTGCAATAAATTTCATCTAGCTTTATAAAGTTTTTGATATTATTGGAGAGCTGTCTTAATATCTCGTCGCCGATTGTATAGCCATATATGTTATTTATATATTTAAAATTATCTATGTCTAAAACAAACAAGCTATAGTTTAACTGCTCAAACAAGTTGCTTTTTACGATATCTTGAAAGCCTTTTTTAAACATCTCTAGTGAAGGCGCTTTTGTTAATAAGTCCATATACTCGAAATCTTCTTCTAGAGTAGAATCGGTCGTGTCTTTGGCACATACGATATAGGCATCTATCCCATTATCCCAAGTACTAGGCGTACAATCAACAGTCCAAACTTTATCAGTATTCATAAAATACTTATGAGTAATAGTAGTTGGAGAATATATATAGCAGTTAGAGCAAGGGGTATTTCTGCCCTTTAGCTTATAACAAATAGAGCCTATCTTTACGTTTGGCACTATAGATTTAAACTGCTCATTAAAAAACAATATCTCGTAAGTATTTTTCTTTACTACGTATATACTAACATCTCTATTACTAATTATAAGTTTATATATCTCGTTCTCACGTTTTAACTTTTTCTTGAGTTCGTTTTCAGCAATACGATTATTTAACATCTGACAAATAGTAGTTATTTCAGTAATTTCTAATTGAGTAAGCTTTTCGCTTAGATTATACTTCTCAAGAGTAATATAACCAAGTATGTTATTTTCACTGCTAAAATAATAAGAGTAAAACTCTTTAGTTTCAAAGTCTTTGTTCTGCTCAAAATTAATCTTTGCGAATTCTTTTATAATACTATTTATGTTATCAGTGTATATGTATTTTTTGTCGTGATAAAACTTAGAGAAAGCTTGTAATAGTTTAAGGCTCTCGTTGCTTGGAGAAGTCAAATAAAGGGTCTCTTTTAGGTTTAACTGGTTTGTAATATTCATGGAGTAGTTGCTGGCGTTATGCTCATATATTTTAACAAAACTTGTAGTAAGATTATCTTTAACGTATGAGCAAACTCTGTCTAGCTTATACGTCTTGCAAATCATCTCAAGAGTTACTTGGGTTGCAATGCTTACTCCTTTAGTTTCCATGAAGAAGTTAATAATGTTTATCATATCTGTTGTATTATGGTTACGTATTCTATTATACTTTAATAAAGAATTATTTTGCTTAGATATAATATCGAGTTGCATTAAAGACTTATTATAAAATTGGAAATTGTTTCTGCCATTTGCTTTTATGTTGTAGAGAGCTAGGTCTGCATTTTTAACTAGTTCTTGGTAGCTTACACCATATTTAGGTGATAAAGCTATACCTATACTAGATGATATTTTGTGAGTAGTTTGGTCTGAAATATATATATTTTTAATTTTATCACAAATCGTTCTTATTTTGCGCTCTAAAGCTTTTATAGTGTTTATTTTTATAAGTACAGCAAACTCGTCACCGCCAACACGTCCGACCAAATCATCTTCGTCAACGCATTTTAGAATATCTTCTACTATGTCTTCGAGTACTTTATCCCCAAACATATGCCCAAAAGTATCATTTATGATTTTAAAATAATCAACGTCTATTATACATAGAGCGTATTGCTGGTCTTTGTCATGATTTTTGTTAAGAGTAGAATTTACTATTTCTTCAAAAGAGGCTCTATCATAGATTTTATCTAGAATATCTTTGTTGTTATTATTATTAATGCTAATATTAGAATTAATATTAGTGGTAATATTGTCAGAGCTGTCTATTTTAAACTTGTATTTTTCTATATCATAGATTTTAAAGATAAGCTTTTGTATTTTGGATAAATCAAGAGGATTTCTTATTATAACGCATTGACAATAAGCCCAGTTCATAATACCATCTTTGTTAGTAATTTGGATATCTTTGTTTAATAACTTAGTATTATAATCAAGATTTAATATTTCTTGTTTAAAATTATCAAATACGTCATTAGTGATGATGTTGTTATCGAGAAGATAATCAAACGTTTTATCACTAAAATCAAAACCAGTTATCTGCTTAAAAATATTTAGATTATTTTTAGAAATAAGAATAGTGTTATTTTGAAATTGGTATTCAAAAATAAGCTCATTAGTGAGGATATTTATTAAATCAGTTCTGTAGTTATCTACTTCTAGTTGATTAAATTGCTGTAATAAAGAATTGTCAGTGGTTTTGTCTATTAGAGTAAGCTGGTATACATCGAATTCGTACTTTTCACGTTCTAGGAAATTATAGTCTAATAAATTAAAGACCATAGCGAGCGATAATAAATCACCATGCTTATCTAATATTTCTAGGTCTAATAAAAAAAACGATTTATTTTTATTATAGTTTAAAGATTTAATTAAATTATTTTTGTTATTGTGGTTTATGAGATTTAAGAATTTGTTATTAAAATTATCAAAAAATTCTTGATTAGAGTACCCAGTTAGTTTATAGAATTCTTGTGTAAAATTAATAATGGTCAAATCATCATCGAATAAGATTTTAATACCGGCGCTTTTAGAATTTCTTGTAAGATTACTATAGTTCATAAAAAAACTAACCTCCATTTTTGAAAATTTATAAAATTTATATTTTATTATATTTTTTATTATTTTAATATTTTTGTTATTTACGTTGTTTAATAAGTAGTATAGCTTTTAATTATAATAAAGTCAATAATTAAGTTATACACTTATATTTGTATGTTGTTTATGAAAAAAGGGGTAATTATTGCAAATTTTAGCTAAACTATTTGACATAACAAATCATCTATGTTATTATAATTAAAAATAAATAAAATTAAATAAAATAAATTAAATTAATTTTAATTCTTTAAGGAGGAAATTTAAAAAATGAGTAATAACGGTGTTGAGAAATTAGGAGATAATAAATATAAATTAACTTTTTCTGTAGGAGCAGAAGAATTTAATAAAGGGTTAAACGCATCTTTTGAGAAAAATCAAAAAAAATTCAATATAAAAGGGTTTAGAAAAGGTAAAGTACCTAGAGCAATAATAGAGCAAACTTATGGTGAAAGTGTTTTATTTGACGACGCTTTTGATTTTGTACTAAGAGACAGTTATCCAGAAGTTCTTGATAAAAGTGACTTAGACGTAGTTTCTAAACCAGAGATAGACGTAGTAAGCGCATCTAAAAAAGATGGAGCAGTTTTCACAGCAATAGTTTATACTAAACCACAAGCAAAAGTAGAAGACTATAAAGGCTTATCTTACGAGAAAGTAAATGATGAAGTTACAGACGAAGATATACAAGAGCAATTAAATAAAGAAGCTGAAAAACATTCAAGAGTGGAATCTGTGACAGATAGACCAGTTCAAGATGGAGACTTAGCGAATATTAATTTCGAAGGTTTTATGGACGGAGTTGCATTTGAGGGCGGAAAAGGTGAAGATTATGATTTAGAGATAGGCTCTAAAACATTTATAGATACTTTTGAAGAACAAATAGTAGGTAAAAATATTGGAGATGAGTTTGATGTAAACGTGACTTTTCCTGAAAATTATGGACAAGAACACCTTGCGAATAAACCAGCAGTATTCAAAGTTAAAGTAAACGAGATTAACAAAAAGACGTTACCAGAAATTAACGATGAATTTGCAAAAGACACTTCGGAATTTGATACTCTTGAAGAATATAAAGCAGATGTTAAAACTAAATTAGAAACTGCTAAACAGTCAGAATTAGAGAACCAAACTAAAGAGCAAGTTTTAGAGGCTTTAATAGATAAAACAACTGTTGAGATACCAAAACCAATGTTAGAGCTTGAGATAGATAGTAAAATCAATGAGTTTAGAAATGGTATATCAAGACAAGGCTTAACAATAGATGCTTATTTAGAATACATGGGTCAAAGCATGGAGAATATGAGAGAAGCATATAAAATGATATGCGAGAAACAAATTAAGAGTAGACTTGCATTAGAGGCAGTTGCATTAGCAGAGAATATTCAAGTTACAGACGGAGAGCTTCAAAAAGAGTTAGAGAGCATTGCTAACTCATATAAATTAGAAGTAGAGAAAATTAATGAGATTTTTGGAGAAAAAGAAAAACAAAATATAGTAAACGATGTAAAATCTCAAAAAGCTTTAGACTTTTTAATAGAAAACGCAAAAGCAGAGTAATTTAATTAATTATTACAAAAAAAATAGAGCAGTAAATATCTACTGCTTTGTTTTTGTGCTTAAATTAATATAAAAAAATATCGGCTCTGTTGTGTTAGATATATAACGTTTTAGAGCCGATATTTTTAATTTATATTTTGATGTATCATATCATCTAGAAAATTTTTTAGAGTGTAATCATTTAGCTCTAGAGCCTTGCATAACAGACTATTTTCAGTAAGACCAGGTAGAGTATTTACTTCTAGTACATATATATCATCATCACTTATAATAAAATCTATGTTGGCGTAATCCTTACACTTTAGTAAAACAAAAATTTTTTTAGCTATTTCTTTTATCATAGTTTGCATAAAGATAGGGAGCTTAGAGCTCTCTATAGTACAAGTGTTAATAATACTATTATTAAACTTTGATTCATAGTCAAAAAAGCTGTTTATATTATTATTATTATTATTATTATTATTATTTATGTTGATATCTAGAATACTAAGCACTTTTAAATCCGACTTCTTTTGGATAATACTACAAGTAGCCTCTTGACCATGTATAAACTTCTCTACTA
>JAWXUY010000268.1:0-2458 GCA_044425885.1 bacterium
AACTTCATTGTGCAATAAAACATAAATAATTGAGTTGCTAATTGTACTAGAGTAAAAGATAACTTAATTAGTTCTATAAAAAAATTTTTTAATGCTCTAAGTAATTCGGTTTTAAATTCTTTTTTCATATTTACAAAAGTGGGAAAATAATTTAATATATAAACCAACTAAGATTTTAAAATCTTAGTTAGTCTAATATTGTACCTATTATGTAATTATTTTAGTATTTTAATTAATTCTATCATTTCTGAAATATCTAGTTGATTTATTTTTTTAGATATTTCAATATAGATTATAATAGGTAATAATGTTTTAAAAATTTTGACTAATTCATGCACCAATGTATGTAGGGATATTAATATATTTGTACATGAATTTATAAACTTTACAATTTTATTTTCCACTTTTTCATCACCTCCTTTCTATATATATTATACTATAGATAGTAGGTTTTGTCAAGTGTTTTTTGAAAAAATGTAAAAAAACCTCTTGATTTATAATAATTTCAAGAGGTCTTTTGATATGTAAATATTTATATTTTTTTAGTATAAGCAAGACTAATCCAACCAACACCTGACTTAAGCTTACCCCAATTATTTGCTTCTTCTATAATAGTGTACTTGCCTTTGTCTTGGATAGAACCAACAATACTAAAGCTGGTACTAGCACCACTTCTAATATTTAGAGGGCTTGTAGTGACTTGGACTAAGTAAGGACAAGACCCACTTGAAGAAAAGGTATTATAATAGGAAGAACTATATTCAAGACGCTTTAATTTTACCGCCTCTGACTGGACAGCAGGCTTTTCAAAGTCAAGTAAAACTACATCACTAACTTCTTTGATAGTCGTTGCTGAACTGAATACTTTTATAACAGTAGGATAAGACTGTAACTCTTGCCATAAAAACTCTAATTGCATACTCAAATTACCAATAGAAACGCCTTTTTGTTTGGCAAAATTTAATAAAGCTTGCTTTCTTGTAGAATAAGTCCACTGAGCAAGACCATAACCAGCGCTATCATTAATAAAGTTTGAGTAAGAACCACTATCAATAGAGCTAGTATAAACACTATCTGACATATTAAGCGACTTTTCAAAAGTATCTTGAAGATTAGTTGGAGATAGAGCCGATTCGGCAAATAAATTACCCATTAAGCCAGCAATGGCAAAATCACTTAACCCCTTTGACTTGAAAAAATCCCAAATTATTTTGTCTTGAGATTGAGATTGAGTAGATGCCGTTGATGGAGAGCTAGAAATAGATTGACTTAATGCTGAACCGCCACTCAATAAACCTTTAAAATTACCCCAAAGAGAGCTTGTCCTAACAAAAGGCTCTGGACAAGACTTGCCAGTTACATCATAATGCCTTAAAACGTTGTCACTTTTGATATTATACTTTTGCATTAATAACTTTACAAGTTGAATAGTCTTAGTTACGACTTCATCTTTTATGTAGTACTTGCCAGCGCTATCTTTCCTTGAGCACATCTCTATTCCTATAGAATTGGCATTCCTACAAGATGAATGCTTGTAGCTCGTTGCTCCACAATGCCACGCCGTGTTACTATCTTCTACACTCCTATAAATGCTTGTTTCATCTACAAAATAATGAGCTGAAGCATTTCTACTAGACCCACTAAAGTAGCTACAATTTCCCTTTGCGGTATCACCATCATTTGCTGTATAATGGACAACTATATAACTAATCGAACTTGTTCGACCGCTTGTAAAATTAGAAGAATGAGCTAAAGTAGTGCCCGCTAATACATTATTTATACTTGACATATTAATTAGTCCCCCTGTTATTATTAAAATTACGACTACCAATAAAGCCCCCAACTGCCCCAACTGAGGCGGCTGAAATGCTTTCTTGTTTACAAAACAAGCTAAAAAGTGCTATTAAAATTAAGCCAGCAAGGGCTAAACTATCATTATTAAAATCATTAAAAAACTTTATAAATAACACCTCCAATTAATGCTTGGTTAAATTTAGTTTACTATTACTATTGCTCAAGTCATCTAACCGCCTATGGCAAGCCTTTGCGCTGTTTTCAAGGGTGACAATCCTACCCTCGAATGTGCCTACTGTATCGGCTAATTTATGGACTTCAACTTGGAGCTGGAGGATTAAATCAAGCTTTGCATCAACATTCCCACGCCACTTTGCCTCTACTCCTACATCTTTCTCACGATTCGACTGAAAGGCAAGTACACCCATTACACCAGTCAAAACCGCTATAAGTATCTCTAATTGCATAAGAATCACCTACTTTTATTATATTTTTTGGCTTGGATATTCAACCATTAAATCAATAATGCCTTCATACTCTGACGCTGTTATTTGATTAATAGCCATTAACATTTCAATTTTTTTGATTATTTCATCTTTGTCATAACTTCTAGTATAAATAAGCTTTTTTAGATTTTCATACATAAATTAATCACTCCTTTCTT
>JAWXUY010000022.1:0-13578 GCA_044425885.1 bacterium
AAGGTGCTATAGGAGGGGTAATTTCTAGCGCAATTGTATGTGGTATATATGGTTATTTGATATTTCCTATATTAGATACAATGTTTGAAGATAAGTCGTTACTAGATAATATATTAGATGCTTCTGAGATAGTTCCAGAGGTAGTGCATGTTTTTAATGATAAGTCTTTTTTGGTTTTTAGTTTTGTTTTAATAGGGGTTTTAGGGGCAGTATTAGGACAGTTTGGAGATTTAACAGCTTCTGCTATAAAGAGAAAGTATAACGTAAAAGATTACGGAAAAATTATACCTGGACATGGTGGAATACTTGATAGATTTGATAGTATAATATTTACAGGTGGAGTTTGTTATTTAATATTGCAACTTATAGAGATGTTATAAAAATATATAATTATTAGGATTAAAAGGGGGCTTCTTGTGTGTATAAAAATATAGTTATATTAGGTTCGACAGGTTCGATAGGTACTCAATCTTTAGAGGTTATAGATAGCATAAATAATTTAAGAGAGATAGAGGCTAATAATAGTATAAATAATAATAATAATAATAATTGCAGAAAATGTGGGAAGTATATAAAAGTAATTGCTTTATCGACTAATGTTAATATAGAGTTATTGGAGAAGCAAATAAGAAAGTATAATCCGATTTATGCAGTTGTTGTTGACGAGGAAAAAGCAGAAATTTTAAGAAAAAAAGTAAAAGACACTATGACGACTATTTTAAAAGGTGAAAAAGAGCTTATAAAAATAGTAACTCTTGAAAACGTAAATCTTGTATTAAATGCACTTGTAGGAAACGTAGGATTAATACCTACTATTTATGCGATAAACAACAAAAAAGACGTTGCTCTTGCGAATAAAGAAACTCTTGTATCTGCTGGGGAACTTGTAATGCACGGAGCAAAAGTAAATAATATAAATATTTATCCGATAGATAGCGAGCATTCAGCAATTTTTCAATGCTTACAGGGAAATAATATTTCAGAAGTAGAAAAAATAATACTAACAGCTTCAGGTGGACCTTTTAGATATCATACAAGAGATGAGTTACAAGATGTTACACTTGAGGAGGCTTTAAAGCATCCAAACTGGTCTATGGGCAAAAAAATTACGATTGATTCAGCAACCCTTATGAATAAAGGTCTTGAGATGATAGAGGCTAAATGGTTATTTGGTCTGGATATAAATCAAATAGAAGTTATAGTACACCCTCAAAGCGTAGTGCATTCGATGGTAGAGTTTAAAGATAGTGCAATAATAGCACAGTTAGGTACTCCAGATATGAAAGTGCCTATCCAATATGCTCTAGATTATCCAAACAGGATTAAAAATGATTTCGAAAAGCTAAATTTATTAAAGTATAATAATCTAACTTTTCAAGAGCCAAATTATGAGCTTTTCCCTTGTTTAAGCTATGCTTATGATGCTATAATTATAGGCGGTACTATGCCATGTGTATTAAATGCCAGCAATGAGATAGCAGTAGACAAGTTTTTAAATAGGCAAATAGAGTTTTTAGATATACCTAAAATAATTAATTTGACGATGAAAGAATACAAAAAACTTGATTTAAATAAATTAAATTATGATTTAGATGATGTTTTAGAAGCTGATAAATGGGCAAGAGAATATGCTAGAAATATAAATATATAAGTATAAGGAGATGTATTAGTATGTCTATTTTAATAACGATTTTAATATTAGGTTTTATTGTAACTATTCATGAATGGGGTCATTTTATAGCGGCTAAAAAAAGTGGCGTATACGTAGAAGAATTTGCTGTAGGTATGGGACCTTTAATTTATGGTAAAGAAAAAGATGGAACTCTATATGCTTTAAGGGCTTTTCCACTAGGTGGTTACTGTAAAATGAAAGATGAAGATGGTGAAAATTCTAACGACCCAGACAGCTTTAATAATGCAAAGCTTATAAACAAGTTTATTATTGTATTAGCTGGTGCTACTATGAATTTTATACTTGCTATCGTACTCTTTTTTATAATTAATTTATATTCAACTAGTCAAACAACTATTATAAATAGTGTAATAGATGACTATCCAGCACAAGTAGCAGGTATGCAAGCTGGTGACGAGATAATTTATATAGATGGCAAAAAAATAATTAATTTTAATGATATGTCATTTACTTTTTCAAGATTAACGCCTTATAACAACAAAAGTTTTGATATAGGAGTTAAAAGAGATGGTGAGATTTTAACTTTTAGCATCACTCCGAAGTTTGACGAAACAGGGAGAGCTATAATGGGTATTTACTCAGGTGCTAAAGCTGGTATTTTAACAGATAATACAAGTAATTCAGGAGAGTATATTTTAGAAAAAAATAATATATTAGAAACTCTTTCTAATAGTGTCGCAGATATGAGGTTTAGTGTAAAAGTTACTATTATGAGTTTTATAGAGTTATTTACAGGTAAGATGAATTCAGATGACTTAATGGGTCCAATAGGACTTACTCCAGTTGTAGAGGAGCAATACCAAAGCGCTATGGCAGTTGGTATAGGGAGTATGATATTAACGATGTTAAACTTAATGGCATTACTTAGCGCAAATATAGGAGTGTTTAACTTAATGCCGATACCAGCGCTTGACGGTGGTCGTATAGTATTTATGGTAATAGAGTTAATAATGGGTAAGCCTATACCACCAGAAAAAGAAGGACAGATACATTTTGCAGGATTTGTATTATTAATGGGATTCGGCATATACGTAGCTTATGGAGATATAAAAAGCTTAATATCTAATATATTTTAGTATATTATAATTGTAATTAATTAGGGACGGTAATTCGTCCTTAATTTTTAGTTTAAAATAAATAAATAATTAATTAATTAATAGGAGTGATTTTTTGAGAAAACTGACTAGGGAAGTTGTAGTAGGAAATAATATTAAAAATGTTAAAATAGGCGGTGATAATTTAATTAGTATTCAGTCAATGTGCAATACTGATACAAGAGATGCCAATAAGACTATAGAACAAATTAAGAGTCTAGAAGAAGAAGGCTGTGAGATAATAAGAGTGGCAGTGCCAGATTTAGAGGCGGTTGAAAGCATTAAAAAAATTAAGCAAAATATTAGTATACCATTGGTAGCGGATATACACTTTGACTACAGACTAGCGCTTGAGAGTATTAAAAACGGAGTTGACAAAATAAGGATTAATCCGGGTAATATAGGTGATGAAGCTAGAATTAAACAGGTGATAGAGTTGGCGAAAGAAAGGAATATTCCTATTAGGATAGGAGTAAATTCTGGTTCGCTTGAGAAAGACTTAATTAATAAATATAAAGGGGTTACAGTAGATGGACTTGTAGAGAGTGCATTAAGACACGTTAATATAATAGAGAGTTATAATTATAATAATATAATAGTATCTATTAAGTCATCTAACGTGCCATCTACGATAGAGGCTTATACAAAATTATCTAATAAAATAGATTATCCACTTCATTTAGGTATAACAGAGGCTGGAACAGTTTGGGGAGGAAGTATAAAGTCGGCAGTAGGGGTAGGGAGTATATTGAGTATGGGTATAGGAGATACTATAAGAATATCACTAACAGGAGACCCTTTAGAAGAAATAAGAGTAGGGAAAGAGATATTAAAATCATTAGAGCTTAGACGATTTGGAATAGAGTTTGTGTCATGCCCAACTTGTGGTAGGACAGAAGTGGACTTAATTAAGATAGCGAATGAAGTAGAGGATAAATGTAGGAAGATAGATAAGAATATAAAAGTGGCGGTAATGGGGTGTATAGTAAATGGACCTGGAGAGGCAAGAGAAGCAGACATAGGGATAGCAGGCGGGAATGGCTATGGCATTATATTTAAGAAAGGTGTAGTTATAAAGAGAGTGCCAGAAGAAGAATTAATAAAAGAGCTACTAGAGCTTGTGGAAGAATTGTAGATATATAAGTAAGTATTGGTAATATTATGTAAAAGGAGGTTTTTTATGTACGTTGCTCAGGATAATAAAGAGAATGCAAGTACAAGTAAAAATTTTTTAGATGTATTTTCTAAGTTTAAGCTTTCGGCAAATGTTAAGACTGTTTTTAAAAATACGAAAGTAGTAAATATAAAAATTAATCAAAAAGAACAGATATTTAATGTGTATTTAGAGAGTAGTAGTATTTTAAACGAGTCAGCTATAAAAGACTTAGAGCAAGATGTTTATGATAATTTTAAATTTATAAAACACGCTAATATTTATTTAAAGTATGATATAAAAGATATGTCATTTGAAGAAAAATTCAAGGGCATTTGGGAGAATATATGTCAAAAAATAAGAGAAGATAGCCATATATGCTTTGTTATATTAGAAAATGCTAATTATAAAATAGATGAGCCTAATTATAGCATAGATATATTTTTAGGGCTTAATGCTTCTTTTATATTAAAAAATAAAAAAATAGATGTTTTAATAAGTGATATAGTGAAACAAAGGTTTGATGTTATATTAAATGTGAATTTTTTAGACAACTTAACTAAAGAAAATATACTAGAAATTAATAAGAATAGAGAGGAAGTATTTAGAACAGAATTTAATAAACAGATTTCGAGGAGTAGAGGAGATGTTAGTAATAATACGAGTAGTGTAAGAGGTAACAATAATGTAAGGGGTAGTAATAATTTTAGTGGAGGAAGTATAAATAATAATAAATTTAGACGGACTAAAAAACAGGGAGTTATAATTAAAGACAAGTTAGAGCCTAACAACAACACTCCTATTATTTCTATGAAAAATGCTATTGATAGAGGACCTAGAACTGAAAAGATTATTGTGTCTGGTGTGATTTTTAAGATAGATATAATAGACACTAAAGCTGGTAAAAACATCATAAATGTTGAGATTACGGATAAGAGCTATGCTATTAATTTTAAAATATTCACAAACCCCAAAGAATACCAAGAAGTTTACAAAGATATTATCAAAAAGAATAATTTTATTATTGTTAAAGGTGAGATAAGATATGATGACTATTCCAAAGAGATTAATTTAAATGCTGATGAAATATCGCTGGGGGAAGATTTAGCTATAAGACAAGATACTTCCGAAGAAAAAAGGGTTGAGCTACATCTACATACACAAATGAGTAAAATGGACGCTATTTCGTCTGTTAAAGATATGATTAAACGTGCTAAAGACTGGGGACATAAGGCTATAGCTATTACTGACCATGGAGTAGTACAAGCTTTTCCAGATGCGATGGATATGGCAAAGAAATTAGATATAAAGGTTATATACGGGGTAGAGGCTTATTTTGTTAATGACTTAGTAATAGTGGTAGAGAATAGTAAAGCACAAGACTTTAATGAAGAATACGTGGTATTTGACTTAGAGACGACAGGCTTAAACCGAGAGGTTAGTAAGATTATAGAGATAGGCGCTGTTAAGATAAAAAACAAGAAGATTATAGATAGGTTTTCAAGTTTTATAAATCCACAGGAGATGCTCACTCAAGAGATTATAAATTTAACTAACATAGATGATGGTATGCTTAAAGATGCTCCACTAGAAGATGAGGTAATGCCAAAGTTTTTAGAGTTTATTAAAGATAGCGTTTTGGTAGCGCACAACTCTAAGTTTGACATGGCATTTATTAAAAAATGGACTATTAAAAATAATATAGTTTTGAATAACTCAGTTGTAGATACAGTAGTTGTTTCAAGGACTTTATTTAAAGAGGCTACGAGGCATTCACTAAAGGTATTAACTAAAAAATTTAAAATATCTTTAGAGAATCATCATAGGGCAGTAGACGATGCTGAAGCGACAGCCTTAGTATTTTTAAATTTTATAGAAATATTAGAAGATACACATAATGTATATAACTTAGACGAGTTAAACATACTAGCTAAAACTAACGTAGATATAAAAAAATTAAGACCTAATCATGCTGTTATATTAGTGCAAAGCCAAGTAGGACTTAGAAATTTATATGAGCTTATTTCTATTTCTAATTTGGAGTATTTTTCAGGTGGAATTCCTAAGATACCTAAGAGTGAGTTTTTAAGACTGAGAGAGGGACTTATAATAGGAACAGCTTGTGAAGCGGGAGAGTTTTACCAAGCTATATTAAATGGTTTATCGCAAGAAGAAATAGAGGAGCTTGCTTTATTTTATGATTATTTTGAAATTCAACCGATAGCGAATAATAAGTTTTTAATAAAAGATGAAAAAATAAGTATAGTAAAGAACGTAGAGGACTTGCAGAATATTAATAAAAAGATTATAGAGTATGGGAAAAAATATAACAAGCCAGTTGTTGCGACTTCTGATGCTCATTTTTTAGACGAAGAAGAAAATTATTTCAGGCAAATAATAATGAGTGCACAGGGTTTTAAAAACGTAGAAGAACAAGAGTCGCTACACTTTAGAACAACTGACGAGATGCTAGAAGAATTTAGCTATCTTGGAGAAGAAGTTGCAAGAGAAGTTGTTATAGAGAATACGCATTATATAGAGAGTATTATAGAAGATGTACTACCTATTCCTAATGGTACTTTTCCGCCAGAAATGGAAAATTCGGACATAGAGCTTAGAAATATTACTGTAGAGAAAGCTAAAAGTATTTATGGTGAGAACTTGCCGAAGATAGTGGAGGATAGGCTAGAGAGAGAGCTTAATTCTATTATAGGTAATGGCTTTGCGGTATTATATATTATATCACAAAAAATAGTTTGGAACTCTAATGATAATGGCTATATAGTAGGGTCTAGAGGGTCTGTAGGTTCTTCTTTTGCCGCCACTATGGCTGGTATAACAGAGGTAAATCCTCTCTCACCTCACTATTTTTGCAAAAATCCAAATTGTAAATATTCGGATTTTGAATCGCCAGAGGTTATAGCTTATGCTGGCAACTCAGGTTGGGATTTGCCAGACAAAGCTTGCCCAAAATGTGGTCGGAACTTAGCTAAAGATGGGCATGATATTCCATTTGAAACTTTCTTAGGATTTGATGGTGACAAAGAGCCAGATATAGATTTAAATTTCTCAGGAGAATTCCAGTTAAGAGCTCACCAATATACAGAAGAACTATTCGGAAAAGACTTTGTTTTTAAAGCTGGTACTATAGGAACTTTAGCAGATAAGACTGCTTATATGTATGTAAAAAAATATGAAGAAAAAAATAATATAGCAATGACTAAATCAGAAACAAATAGAATAATACAAAATTGTATTGGTATTAAAAAAACTACAGGTCAACATCCGGGCGGTCTAATGGTAGTACCAAGCAACAAGTCTATATATGATTTTTGCCCTATTCAAAGAGCCGCCGATGATCCAAAATCAGATGTCATAACTACTCATTTTGCTTATAAAGCTATAAGCGGAAGGATATTAAAACTAGATTTATTAGGTCATGATGTCCCGACTATTATTAGAATGCTGAAAGATTTCACAGGTTTTGATCCTCTAGATACTCCTATGGACGACCAAGCCACTATCTCATTATTTTCTAAGCCAGATGCATTAGGAGTTACGAATGAAGAAATAAATTGTGAGACGGGCTCTTTAGGTCTTCCAGAGTTTGGTACACCTTTTGTTATACAAATGCTTGTGGATACTAAACCGAATACTTTTTCGGATTTGGTAAGAATTTCAGGATTATCTCATGGTACAGACGTTTGGTTTAATAATGCCCAGAATTTAATAAAAGATAATATAGCTACTCTAAAAGAAGTAATTCCTACTAGAGATGATATAATGGTGTATTTAATAATAAAAGGAGTAGAAGATAAATTAGCGTTTACTATAATGGAGTCAGTAAGAAAAGGGAATGGATTAACTAAAGAATATGAGCAAGCAATGATAGATAAAGAAGTACCAGACTGGTATATAGAGTCATGTAAGAGAATTAAATATATGTTCCCAAAAGGTCATGCAGTAGCATATGTTACGAACGCCTTTAGAATGGGATATTTTAAAATAAATTATCCTATGGCTTTTTACGCTAGTGTATTTTCTGTTAAAATAGAAGATTTTGATTACGACTTGATGTGCTTTGGAGTAGAAAAAGTAGAAGTAGCTATAAGAGAATTGTTAATACTGGGAAAAAATATTAAAACAAAAGAAAAATCTAAACTTGTAGTGCTGGAGCTTGTAAAGGAGATGTATAAGAGGGGAATAAACTTCGTGGAATTAGATTTATATAACTCAAAAGGGTTTAAGTTTGACATATCAGAAAAAGGTATACTCCCACCATTATGTACAGTTATGGGGCTTGGAGAAAGTGCTACTCAAAATATAATACAAACAAGAAAAGATGGTGAATTTAATACGATAGAAGATTTAGTAGAAAGAACAAAAATAAGTAAAACTGTAGTAGATATATTAAAAACAAATGGCGTTTTAAAAGGAATACCAGATAGCAATCAATTAACATTATTTTAATTAAAATAGACTTAAAAAAGATAAAAAAAAACATATATACGAATCGTATATTTATTTTGAAATTTGTATATTTGAAATTCAAATAAAGTTGCATATATAATAGAGCTTATTACGAATATAATATGTAAAATATTAACTATAAAACTTTTAATATATATATAAAAAGACGAATAAATAAATAAAAATAATATTAAAAATTAAAAAAAATATACTGATTTAACGAAAGATAAAAAAAGGTATATTTTTTGTTAAAAAGTTATTTAAATTATTTAAATTATGTGTTATAATAAATTCATAATATTAATAATATTAAGTAAGTAAATAATATTATTAATTATTAATTATAAATTATTATAAATAGATAAATATTATCTAAAATTTAAGGAGGACTTTAATTATGATTAAAGTAGGTATTAATGGTTTTGGTCGTATCGGCCGTCTTGTTTTCCGTGCTGCAGTAGAAAGAGATAACTTAGAAGTTGTTGCAATCAACGACCCATTTATTGATCTTGAGTATATGGTTTATATGCTTAAATATGATTCAATTCATGGTAGATTTAAAGGAGAAGTTTCTGTTCAAGGTGACAAACTTCTTGTTAACGGTAAAGAAGTTACTGTTTTCCAATCTATGAAAGCTGAAGAAATCGCTTGGGGTACAGCTGGTGTTGAATACGTAGTTGAATCAACTGGTGTATTCACAACTTTAGATACAGCTAACGCACATCTTAAAGGTGGAGCTAAAAAAGTTGTTATCTCTGCTCCTTCTGCTGATGCTCCTATGTTTGTAATGGGTGTTAACCACACTGAATACAAAGCAGATATGGATATCGTTTCTAATGCTTCTTGTACTACTAACTGTCTTGCTCCTTTAGCAAAAGTTATCAATGATAAATTTGGTATCGTTGAAGGTTTAATGACTACAGTTCATGCTACTACAGCTACTCAAAAAACAGTTGATGGACCATCTAAAAAAGACTGGAGAGGTGGACGTGCTGCTGCTGCTAACATAATCCCTTCTTCTACTGGAGCTGCTAAAGCTGTTGGTAAAGTAATACCAGCTTTAAATGGTAAATTAACAGGTATGGCATTCAGAGTTCCAACTGTAAACGTTTCAGTTGTTGACTTAACTTGTCGTCTTGAAAAACCAGCTACTTACGAAGAAATTAAAGCTGCTGTTAAAGCTGCTTCTGAAAACGAATTCAAAGGTATCTTAGGATACACTGAAGATGCTGTAGTTTCTACAGATATGCTTGGTGAAGAATGTACTTCAGTATTTGATGCTGAAGCAGGTATCGCATTAAATGATAACTTTGTAAAATTAGTATCTTGGTATGACAATGAGTGGGGTTATTCAAACAAATGTCTTGATTTAATCTCTCACATGACTACAGTTAAATAATTTAAAGTAATTTAAAATAATTATTTATTAACTACATAAAAAAAGTGTATGCTTTATTTAATAAAGTATACGCTTTTTTTATAATTTAAAAATTAAATTAAATTATAATAATAAAAAAATATAACTAAAAATATTTAGTTATATTATATAATTTGATAGCATTATTATTGTCTAGCACTTTAAGATTTAAATTCCAAAGCTGTTCTTTTATATATCCAATTCCACATGCAAAGTCATTGTTAAAATTATTAATAAAATTATTGGTGATATTATTAAAATTTAAATTATTATTTATATGTTCAAGCGGTAGTGTTTTATCTTTAATTTGTGATAAGTCAATGCAATTCTCTAGTAAGAAAAAAACGTGATGTTGTTTAAAATAGTTAGTATCTTCTCGAAAACTAATATCACTTGAATTGTCATAATGAATATAATTGGCACTATAGTCCATTGAGTTATTAAAGTATTTTTTATAATGACTAAAATAAGTAGTGTCTTTCAGCTGATGATACTGGGTAGTGTATAAATTGCTGGTGGTATCTTTGGTGATATTATTATTATCTAAACGTTTATGCTCTTGAATATCGTTTACGTTTAAACTCCATAAGTTAGGAGAATTTAAAATGCAAGACACGTTTACAAAATTGTTATTTAAATCTAAATTCCAAATATCTTTAAACTCCTCTTTCGATAACTTTGGAATAATATCGTTAACTTCTGATAAAAATCTAACACTTTTACTATTTTTTGAATAATCAAACTGAAATATAATCTTTTTTTGGTTTTCAAAAGTAAGAACTTCTTTTGATGTATAAATTGTATTATTAACTTCTAGCTCAATAGTAATAAGAGCGATAGAATTTGGAGTATGCTTGTAGCTATGAATATAAAACTCATAAGTACCCTCTTGAGCGTTATTATTAAAATATATGCTTTTAATTGGTTTACTTGGGGGGTTTGAGTCCACATCTAGTATACCATTATCTATTTCTTTACGACAATAAAACAAATGATTATCGTTAGGGGTTATGCAGTGAAGGTCTATTTCATCTGTAGTGTCGTACATAATAGAACACCTAATTTTGGAATAATCAGGGTTACCACCTAAGGATTGTATACGTTTTCTGATTTCAAGATTTATGCCGTTATGGTAATACCAAGAAAATTGGTTATCCCATTTGAATAAATTTAGATTATTATTACTAAAATTATTGCTGGTGATAGCCATAAGCTTGGTAATGTCATTAATATTTGCTTGTATTTGACAAGCATTTGGCAATATTTTTTTTATAAAATAAAGCCAAGTGCAGTCAGTAGTGATATGATTCGATTTGTGGTTATTTAAGTTTAAATTATTATTATAATTCCAGATGGCGTATTCTTGCACGTCTGATAATTTAGCAATTTCTTGGTTATTAATTAAATCGCTCATAAAAATAGTACCTCTACTAAAATTAAAATTTAAAACTACTTCTATTTAATGTCATTAATACGTGCTTGTATTTGACAAGCATTTGGCAATATTTTTTTTATAAAATAAAGCTAAGTGCAGTCAGTAGTGATATGATTCGATTTGTGGTTATTTAAGTTTAAATTATTGTTAGTATAATTCCAGATGGCGTATTCTTGCACGTCTGATAATTTAGCAATTTCTTGGTTATTAATTAAATCGCTCATAAAAATAGTACCTCTACTAAAATTAAAATTTAAAACTACTTATATTTAATGTCATTAATACGTGCTTGTATTTGACAAGCGCTTGGCAATATTTTTTTTATAAAATAAAGCCAAGTGCAGTCAGTAGTGATATGATTCGATTTGTGGTTATTTAAGTTTAAATTATAATTCCAGATGGCGTATTCTTGCACGTCTGATAATTTAGCAATCTCTTGGTTATTAATTAAATCGCTCATAAAAATAGTACCTCTACTAAAATTAAAATTTAAAACTACTTCTATTTAATGTCATTAATACGTGCTTGTATTTGACAATCATTTGGCAATATTTTTTTTATAAAATAAAGCCAAGTGCAGTCAGTAGTGATATGATTCGATTTGTGGTTATTTAAGTTTAAATTATTGTTAGTATAATTCCAGATGGCGTATTCTTGCACGTTTGATAATTTAGCAATTTCTTGGTTATTAATTAAATTGCTCATAAAAATAGTACCTCTACTAAAATTTATTAAAATTCAAAACTACTCACCAGAGACAGTCAACTTGCCAGCGAATACGCTCGGAGAGCTTACGCCACTCATTTTAAATTTTAGGTCGCTAGAAACTTCTTGTATATTTTTAAATACATCAAAGAAATTACCAGAGATAGTTATTTGCTCAACAGGAGCACCTTTTTTGCCATCTTTTATTACAAAACCTTTAGTTAAGAGAGAGAAATCTCCTGAGATGTGGTTTACGCCAGAATGTAAGCCAGATAACTCTGTTAAAAATACGCCGTCGCCAACTTGTTTAAATAAGTCATCTAAGCTAATTTCACCATTTTTAATATAGAAGTTGGCAGAAGCAGTAGAGACTTTGCCTTTGTAACCAGCTTTAAAACCGTTGCCAGTAGAGGATACGCCGTCTTTTTTGGCTGATTTTAAATTATACAAATAAGTTTTAAGCTCGCCATTGCGCACTACTTCTTTGTTAAAGCACGCTACTCCTTCAGAGTCAAAGCCAGTACAACGAACAGTTTTTTCTAATAAAGGCTCATCAAGGATAGTAATTTTATCACTAGCTATTTGAGTATTAAGCTTGCCCTTTAATAGAGAAAAACCTTTTTGAACGTTTTCGGCAAAGAAATTGCTTACAAAACAAGATAATAGACTAGAAAAAGCATCACCAGAGAATACTATGTTATAATCTTGACTCTTAATAGAAGAAGCATCGAGATAAGAAAGAGTTTTAGTAGCCACTGTTTCAGCGAATTCTTTTGTATTTAAGTCATTTACATCAAAGAATATTTTAATTTCATGGTCGTTTTTAATATTTTGGTCTTCTTGATTATTAGGGTCTTTTTTTGCAAGACAGCTAGCATAAACTATAAAATAATTTTTTTGAGTAGAGAGGTCAAGCCCTTTGCTGTTTGATAAAAACATTTGAGAAGAAGACTTGATTAAAGCACAGTCATTGCAAGCGATAATTTTAGGGTCGTATTCTAGTATATACTTTTCTATTTCAAGACCTTTGGCAATCATAGTATCGACCTCTATTTTGTCTATCTCATCAAAGAAAGTTTTGGGTTTAGAATAGCTTTCACTACCACCAAAAATTTCTTCTTTTTCGTCATCACTTATTATTTTAGCATTTTGCTTGGCATTTTCTAGTAAAGTATCTATAATAGAAACGTCTATTTTTTCTGAATAAGCATAGCCCATTTTGTCATTAAAAAGCCCTCTAAAAGATACTCCACCACTTGTTGAGTTTTCAAACTGTTCTAAATCAGCTTTAAATATGCTAATTTGAAGCTCTTTGTCAGTAGAGTAATATATTTCACAATCTGAAAAACCATATTGAGAAGCTTTTTGAAATAATAGATTTTTAAATTCTTGTATAGTTGAGTTTGTCATAATAAAAATAGTCCTCCTGTATATATATTTATATATAATATAATTGTTTGTTTTTGAATTTAGCTTCTACCACCGACAGTTATTTCAGATACTCTAATCATTGGTTGCCCAACGCAAGTAGGTACAGACCCGCTAGAAGCCCCGCACACGCCTTCAGCATGACTTAAATTATCTCCTACCATGTCGATATTTTTAAGGATT
>JAWXUY010000269.1:0-2420 GCA_044425885.1 bacterium
GTGGCATCATACCTCCATAGTAAGAAGAAAGTTCTCTACTCTGCTTACCTCCCTGCATACTCATCATACTATTAACCCCTTGTACAAAATCCGTCGCTGTTTGGCTCTCGTTCTCTAACAACTCATCTCTTGTTATATTCGCCACTGTCCAGTGTATCCAGCTAAATCCACTTGTAACTGGAAACGTATCTTTATCTTCTATCACTACTGCGTAACTCTTTGTGTTCTCTGGAGCGTCTTCTATCTTAATAGGAAGTGAGTAAGTCGGCATTCCATTCTCGTTAAAGCTTTCTCCAAACTTCCCATACTTATCTTCTATTATTCCATCTACTATTCCACTACTTGTAACAGACATAGTTCCAGCAATTTCTAATATCTCAACTTCTTCGATAGACTCAATATTTGTTTCTTCTGAATTTTTGTATACACCTTTAAGAGTGTAGCTATCTAAAATATGCCCTTCCATCTGCTTATATAAATCATTATAGTTAAACCCATTTTCTAGCTCTAGCATAGTATCTAAGGCATACACTTTAAGCTCGTAAGTATGTGGAGCATCTGGCGGAGCCATTCCTCCATAGTAAGAAGAAAGCTCTCTACTCTGCTGTCCGCCTTGCATACTTGCCCAGCTATTAACCCCTTGTACAAAATCCGTCGCTGTTTGGCTCTCGTTCTCTAACAACTCATCTCTTGTTATATTTGCCACTGTCCAGTGTATCCAGCTAAATCCTCCGCTCACTGGAAACGCATCTTTATCTTCTAATACAACTGCGTAAGATACTACTCCCTCTGGAGCATCTTCTATCTTAATCGGAAGTGAGTAAGTCGGCATTCCATTCTCGTTAAAGCTATCTCCTAACTTCCCATACTTATCCTCTATTATTCCATCTACTATTCCACTGCTTGTAACTTTCATATTCGTCCTTTCTTTAGAAGTTTCAAACTCAAAACCACTATTATTAAAATTAAAATCTGGAAAAGCATTATCTAATATCATTACCATTTCAGCACGTGTTATTAAGCCTTGTGGGTCAAAAATATTATTATTTTTACCTATCATTATACCAGCTTCATTAACAATACTAACTACTTGTTTTAATTTTATATCACTATCATCATTAAAGCTCGTTTGAGT
This sequence comes from bacterium, assembly GCA_044425885.1. Taxonomy (GTDB): domain Bacteria; phylum Bacillota; class Clostridia; order Lachnospirales; family CAG-274; genus Tyzzerella. Next base: position 1,136 of record JAWXUY010000269.1, read on the forward strand.
CACTTCTTTTTTAATATCAAAATCAAGTACTTCTACTATTATTTCTGCAACCTTTTCACGTGTTATACACTCCATCGCACTACTTAAACTACTAACTTCAATATTAGCTTTATCAAAAATCTCTTTAACTTCTTTTTGAGTAATAGGCGTATCTGGATTAAATTTATCACTCGAACCACTTATAATATCAGCATTTACCCATTTATTAATTTGTGTTTCTGCCCAATGATTATCTATATCTAAAAATTTTATATCTTGTGCTTGTGCTTGTAATGGCTGTCCTAAAGATGTTAAAACCAAAGATATTATTAAAAAGTTTTTGAATATTTATTAAATTTCATATATAAAATTCTCCTATAATTATTATTTTTTTTTATATTTAAATTATAATAAATAATAATTAATAAGTAAATTACCCACTTTTTCGTGGGTATAATTTTATAGTTTAACTAATATTATCTTTGGCTAATATTTCATCGTAATACAGTTTACGCTCCTTAATCTTATCCAAGTTATCCTGCATACCATTTTCTTTCATATAGTCAACACCTATATTTTGCATAATCCCCAAAGCCTCTATAAATTTCTTACCCCTATGCTCCGTCAAGTAATACTCTACCCTAAGCGGATATCCGTCAAAAGTCTTTTTATATACAAAATCAAACTCAATTAAATCTCTTAGATGTTCTAAAAGCATCTTTTGGGTTATACCCTCTATAGTCTTCTCTAATTTAGACAACGAAGAACGTCCATGATGTAGTCGCCACATAATAATATACTTCCACTTACCTTTGGTCATGTCTTGAACTAATTCTAGTGGGCAAGTATATTCATTTCTAATTTTCATAATATTACCCCTTTTTATATTATTATTTTTAAAAAACAAAACCCCTTTAAATTAAGGAGTTTTATTTTATATTTTTATTATTCTTGAATAACTTCTTCTACTATCGTTGTTTCTTCTAATATTACTTCTTTTACTATCAGTAATTCTACTAATTTTTTTACCATCGTAGCAAACTCTGCTTTCTTAATAGAGTCACTTGGTCTGAAAGTACCATCTCCATCACCTTGTATTATACCTGCTTTTTGCAATTTATCTATACTCTCTGTTGACTCATTGCTTGTAAATTCTGCTGTATGCATATCTGTAAACTCTACTAAGTCTTCATTAACTTCTGGTAATTCTAAACCTAAAGCATCTACAAATCTAATAAAGAATAGTGCCATCTCTTGACGGCTTACATCATCAGTTGGTGAGAATTCAGTCTCAGAAGTACCATAA
>JAWXUY010000270.1:0-2420 GCA_044425885.1 bacterium
TTATGTCGTCTTAATTATAATTTCTAATTTTACTTATTTATATATCGTATATGCCTCTTCTCTCTCTCTCTCTCTCACCCATATATATTTTTTAAATTATTTTTAGATTTTAAATTTGACTTTTATTAAATTTAATTATATAATATATTCTATAATTTAATTAAATTAATCAGAAAGGATATGTCAAAATACAAAATGAAATTTGACTAACGTGATTCTATGAAAAATAACATAAACCTAACAAATATTATTAATAATTTTTATACAGAAAAAAATTCAGAAACTGCTATAATGACTTTACTTAAAATAATTTGTTCTACGTGTTTAATAGATAAGTTGACTGTTATGATATATGACAAAAACAAAAGCATTTATTTAAAAGCCTATGATTATGATTCGAAAAATGGTTTTGATAATTTTATGACCGAAATTAAACAGGAAGCTTCTGATTTCGTAAACGTGTCTTATTATAAAAATAATATAAATCCTATCGAATTTAAATGCCTCTTTAATGACAATAATTATATTTATAATACCAATTATTCAGAGGTCAAGGATATTTTAAAAACAGTCGGTTTTAAATCCCAAAATGAAGAAAATATAAATGATTTCTATATTTTTCTAATACAAACATCTCCAGAAGAATTATTTACTTATTATGTTTTTGAAAGATATGACAAAACTAACTTATCACAAGATGAAGTAGATTTTATATCTATGTTTTGTGAGCTCATAAACAATAGAATAAAAAATATAGTAAACGAACAAAGGTATCTAAACGATTTATTAATGCGTGATGTAATTATTAACACTGAAGAAATTCCTATGATTACTATAGAAAAAGAAACTAAGATGGTTTCTTACGTTAACTCATTTTTCTTGGAATTATTACCAGAAGTTAAAGTAGGTGATGTTAACAAGAAGCTTAACTCAATCATCAAAAACTATTCTATAAGAAGCAATAATAATATAACTTTAGTTTCAGGAACTAATGGTGATACCAGAAAATGGCTCAGAAAAGTAACTCCTATACAATTATCAACAGGTAAAGAAGCCTATATGATTTATTACAAAAATAGTACTGATTACATAGATGAATTAAATAAAGTAGATGACTTAACAAAGGCGCTTTTAATAAGTGGTTTTGAAGATTTTTATAACGCTTTTATAAAATTAAGTCCTTACAAATACGCTTTATGCAGTCTAGATATAGATAAGTTTAAATATATAAACTCTATGTTCGGCTATGAAGTCGGTGATAACGTACTTAAAAAAGTCTCGAGAGTAATACATAATTTTATTAACCCCAACGAAACTTTTTGTCGAATAGGTGAAGACAAATTCTCAATATTTTTTTCTTATGATACCGAGTTACAACTACATTCTAAGCTCACAAAACTCTCTAAGTTATTTGAAGTAATGAGAGATAAATATTTTTCAGATGCTAAAATAACTGTAGTAAATGGGGTTACCCTAGTTAATAAAGACTTATCTTTAAATGCTTTACTAGACCAGTCAGCTACTGCTAGAAAAAGTGCCAAAGGTTCTCACAAAAATAAGTTTTCTTATTATAATATAGAGTGGGACTTAAAACTCCAAAAAGAAATAGAAATAGAAGAACAAGTCCCGCACGCCATAGCAAATGACGAATTTACTATTTTCTTACAGCCTAAGTTTGATTTAAATACTAAAGAAATCTGTGGGGCAGAGGCTCTAGTTAGGTGGATAACTCCTAAAGGTATGATATTTCCAGACCAATTCATACCGCTATTTGAAAGAAATGATTTTATAATTACTCTTGATTTTATAGTATACGAAAAAACTATGGAGTATATAAGACGATGCTTAGACCAAAATCTAAAAGTATATCCTATTTCAGTAAACGTATCAAGAAATCATATAAAAGACCCTCATTTTATGTATAAGTTTATGGATTTAATAAATAAGTATAATATTCCACGTCAATATTTAGAGCTTGAAGTAACTGAAAGCATTTTTATAGAAGATAGAAAAGAGCTAAAGAAATTTATAGACAAAATAAAAGAAGAAGATTTAAAAGTATCCGTAGACGACTTTGGAACTGCTTATTCTTCTCTCCAAACTCTTACTGATATTAACATAGACATCCTAAAGATAGATAAAGGATTTTTAGATAACGTAGAGAATACAAAAGATGACTCTTATTCTAAAGATAAAATTTTAATAAAAAATATAATTATTCTTGCAAAAGAGTTAGACTTTATAGTTCTTTGCGAAGGTATAGAAACAGAAGAACAAATTCAATTTTTAAAAAATTTAGGTTGCGACTTAGGACAAGGTTATGTATTTGCAAGACCGATGCCTCTTGATGAATATAATCAAAAATATATTATTAATTAATATATTTTATAATATCTAAATAAAATAAAATAATATAATAC
>JAWXUY010000271.1:0-2408 GCA_044425885.1 bacterium
GTAAGACTTTGTAAGGGTTTGTAAGAGTTTAAAATTTAGCACTGGCTACCATTTGTCATTTGTAATGTCAAACTACAAAATGCCCGTTATTACTCTTTTAGGTTGAATAAGCCCCCAAAAAACACTTGCCAATAATTATTTATTATGTTATAATAAGTAAACGTCTTGAAATGGCGTACATACCGCTAACAAGTTCAAAGAAATTTGAAAAATTTGATAAATAACTTCTTAGAAAAATTATTTCTTAGAAAAATTATTTAATATATATTTTAAGAAGTATTCATACAAAACTCTTTATAATCATGTGATTAAGGAGGAAAAAATAATAAAAAAGTGGTAAAATAATAAATAATAAAAATAATTTATTAAATTAAAAATATAAAGGAAAGGATAGTCAAAATGAGAGTATATTAAAATAAATTTGGTATATTTAAAAGGTTTGGCAAAGGTATTTATTATGTCTATTAATATGAACACGAACATGAGTGCTTTAACAACTTACAGAAATCTAACTCAAACAGCCAAAGAAAAAGACCAAGCAAATGAAAGGTTATCTTCGGGCAAAAAAATTAATTCAGCGTCAGATGATGCATCAGGTTTAGCTATATCTGAAAGTCTAGAAGCCCAAATAGCTAGCCTTGGAAAAGCTGTTAATAATATAGCAGATACTAGCAATATGTTACAAGTAGCAGAAGGCGCTTTATCTAATATTAGTGATATGTCTCTAAGAATGCAAGAGCTTACTATGCAAGCATCTAATGCAACTACTTCGTCTTTTGATAAGTCTATTATTAGTAACGAAATATCAAGTCTTGTTAGTGAGATGAATTCAACTGCCAGCAGAACAGAGTTTAATGAAAAAACTTTATTAGATGGAAGCGTTAGTGATGCTAATATACAAATAGGGTCTAGTACGGACCAAAATATGAGTGTTACGATTGATGAGTTTTCTATTGATCCTTCTACGGCATCGGCTCTCACTGAAAACACTACGGAGTTAGATTTTGCGCAGTCTTTAGATGATATAGCTTGGATTTCTAATAATACAGTTTCTTCAAGAGCAAGCATAGGTGCGACTCAAAATGGTCTTAGTTATACGTCTAGTGTTATAACTCAAGCTAGAGAAAATCTAGCAAGTGCCAATTCTAACATAAAAGATGCTGATATGGCAGAAGAAGTGATGAACTATACAAGTAAAAAGGCTCTACAAGATGTCCAAACAACTTTATTAGCTCAAGCTAATCAGTCAGCGATGAATACAACTAGATTATTAATGATGTAGTTGATAAATAAGCAAGCTACTTGTTTCTAAAAAAATAAAAAAAAAATAAAAATAAAAATAAATAAAAATAAATAAATAAAAATAAATAAATAAAATAAAGTATTTATTAAGGAGGTTTTTTAATTTGCGTTTAATAACTCGTTCGGATTTTGATGGTTTGGTATGTGCAGTATTCCTGAAAGATGCAGGAATTATAGATAATTTTAAATTCGCACATCCTAAAGATTTACAAGATGGTTTAGTAGAAGTAAATGAAAATGATTGTTTAGCTAATGTACCTTATGTTAAAGGTTGTGGATTATGGTTTGACCATCACGCAAGTGAGCATGAGCGTAACAATTTTGATTTTGAATTTGAAGGTGAAAGCCGTCCAGCGGATAGTGCAGCTCATGTTATATATGATTATTATGGAGGAAAAGAAAAATTTCCTAATTATGATGATTTATTAGAAGCAGTAGATAAAGTAGATGCGGCAAAAGTAACAAGAGAAGAAGTGCTTAATCCATTCGTGAATAGCTGGGTTTTACTAGGTTTTATAATGGATCCAAGAACTGGGTTAGGAAGATTTAGAGATTTTTCTATAAGTAATTATCAGCTAATGGAAAAGCTAGTAGATTGGTGTAGAATAATGACGATAGATGAGATTATGGAGTTGCCAGATATTAGAGAGCGTGTAGAATTATACAAAGAGCAATCAGAAAAATTTATAGAAATGGTAAAAGAGCATACTATCGTAAAAGGAAACACGATTATAAGTGATTTAAGAGGTTTAGATACTATCTATGCTGGAAATCGTTTTATAATATATAGTTTATATCCAGAACAAAATTTATCGGCTTGGATTGTAAGCGGTCGAGGAGGAGAGGGCTGTTCAGTGGCAGTAGGATATAGCGTAATAAATAGAACATCAAATGTTAATGTAGGCTCACTTATGCTAAAATATAACGGCGGTGGTCATAAAGTAGTAGGGACTTGTCAGTTTACGCCTGAAAATATGGAAGAAGAACTGCCTAAATTATTAGAAGAAATTGTTGAACTGAATAAATAAAATAAAATAAAATAAAATAAAATAAAATAAAATAAGTAAGTTAAGTTAAGTAAGTAAAAAAATAAAAAAGAGTTTTTG
>JAWXUY010000023.1:0-13289 GCA_044425885.1 bacterium
ACGCATTATCTTTTTCTTCTATTTCTTTCAACAATACTTTTACTTGTACCATAGATTCCCACCTACACTTCTACCCAAACCTCTAAGTTTATTTTTCTCCTAATTTTTCATAAACTTCTGCATTTGTATCTCCATCTGCTTTATCTTGTTATCTCTTTCCGCTAGTGCCTTACTATTCTCTATCTCCATCTGCTTTATCTTGTTATCTCTTTCTGCTAGTGCCTTATCTCTTTCCTCTAGTTCCTTATCTCTTTCCTCTAGTTCATTATCTCTTTCCTCTAACGCATTATCTTTTTCTTCTATTTCTTTCAACAATACTTTTACTTGTACCATAGATTCCCACCTACACTTCTACCCAAACCTCTAAGTTTATTTTTCTCCTAATTTTTCATAAACTTCTGTATTTGTATCTCCATCTGCTTTATCTTGTTATCTCTTTCTGCTAGTGCCTTATCTCTTTCCGCTAGTTCATTATCTCTTTCCGCTAGTTCCTTATCTCTTTCCTCTAGTTCATTATCTCTTTCCGCTAGTTCATTATCTCTTTCCGCTAGTTCATTATCTCTTTCCGCTAGTTCATTATCTCTTTCCGCTAGTTCCTTATCTCTTTCCTCTAACGCATTATCTTTTTCTTCTATTTCTTTTAACAATACTTTTACTTGTACCATAGATTCCACCTCCGTTTTTATTTCTTTATTTAAACTACTCTCAGATAATATCCTATATAATTCAGAATTTATTACATCTTCACCTAATTCTTCTCTTATCACTTCTAGTGTTCTATAAAATATCTCTGTTAATAATACTTTTGACTTTTCTCCGATACTATTTAATTCTTTACACTGAAGGTCTTCTAATATATTTTTGCTAGAAGCGACCTCATCTTTTATTTTAGCATAATTTTCTATAAACAACGTATATACTTCTAAATCTAGATTATTTTTACATATTTTGTTGTTTGCATAATTTTTTATTACATCATAGTCAATCATAATATTTTTCACTTTACATTCTAAGAACTCACTTTTAATATTATCTATAAAATTATCACGAATATAATCTTCATCTGGAAAATTATTTTTAAAATAAATCACATAAAATTCTGGTCTTGGTATTTTAAAATCAACATCTTTTATATTGTGAATACCACCTTTTCTTCTTAAGTATAACTCCATCAACCTAGCATAATATAATAATACTCTTACCGGCATCTTTTTGGAATATATAGTTTGAGCTTCGAATAATATAACCGTTTTTTCATCATCTCTTATAAAAGAAATATCGTTTTTTATGTCTATTAGATGCTCAAATTGACTACTTAAAGAAAATTCAATTATGTTGTCACATTCCTGTATAACTCTATAGCCTAGTATAAATTGAATTAAATTATATAGCTCTTGCTTATTTCCTTCAATATTGCATAAAGCTCTAAATAAAGTATCATTTTTGTTGTTTATATTTGTATTTATTTTAATTTCTTTAGTGGCTTTTTTAATTGAATTATACATACTTTGATTTACTAGGTATTCCTCACCATCTTTTGTATAAAGCACAATCAATTCTTCTTTATTAATATCTTCTTTATTAATATCTTCGTTGTTATTATCATTATCATTATTATTTTTCATCTACTATTGCTCCAATATTACTCCAATATACTCCTACTTATCTTCTAAATAATATCAACTGCTCCAAACTGCTTAAAGCTATCTTCTCTTGTGAGCTCTCATCCATATTTTTAAGATTAACACTATCTTCTGCTAACTCGTTATCTCCTATTATTACTACATACCTTGCATTTATCTTGTCTGCATATTTTAACTGCGCTTTTACACTTCTCTTTACTATGTCATATTCCACATATACTTTATTACAACTTCTTAAATTAAATGCTATCTCTTGCGCTTTTATAGCTCCAGCTTCACCCATAGAACCTATATATATTAACGGTCTTTCTTTCTTATTTTCTAACAAGCCCTGCTCTTGCATTATTATTAAAAGGCGCTCCATTCCCATTCCAAACCCTACTGCACCTGTTTTAGCTCCTCCATATTGCTTAATTAAATTGTCATAACGACCTCCACCACATATCGTGCTTTGTGAACCTAGCTTATCTGACTGGCATACAAACTCAAAAACAGTTTTTGTATAATAGTCTAAACCTCTTACTATATTAGTGTCTATTTCATATTTTATTCCCATTATGTCTAAATAATTTTTTAATTTGTTAAAATGCTCTGCGCACTCATCATCTAAACTATCAATAGTTGTAGGAGCATTAATTATAGCCTCTTTGCAATTAGGATTCTTACAGTCCAACACTCTAAGCGGATTTTTTTCATATCTTTGATTACAATCATTGCATAAACACTCTATCTTACTTTCTAGAAACCCTTTTAACTTGACGTTATAATCTTTCCTACAGTCATTATCACCAAGGCTATTTAGCTTTAAAATAACCCCTTTAACTCCTAAGCTATTTAATAAATAACTCATAAAAGATATTACTTCTGCATCTGCACTAGCTTCAAAACTCCCAAATACTTCTACCCCAAACTGATGAAACTGTTTAAATCTACCTGCTTGATTTCTCTCATCTCTAAAAGACGGAGCTATATAAAATAGCTTAGTCGGCTGTACATCTGTACTTAGCTTATTTTCTAAATAAGCTCTGACTGTCCCAGCAGTCCCCTCTGGCTTTAAAGCATACTCCCTGTTGCCCCTGTCATTAAAGCAAAACATCTCTTTTTGTACAACGTCTGTCGTTTCACCTACACCTCTTTCAAACAACTCTTTAAATTCAAAAATAGGTGTACGCATCTCGTCTATACCAAACAAACAACAAGCCTCTTTTATTTTATTTTCTAAAAAACTCCAGTTATAAATATCATCACCAAAAATATCACTCGTACCTTTTGGTCTTCTCATAAATTTTTTCTCCTTAATATTTAATTTAATTTAATTCTCCAGCCATTCTTCCAATCCGATAGTCTTCTTCTCTATCATCTCATCTATACGCCTTATATACTCGTCTACACTCTTTAAATTAAAAACCCTATTCAATAAATTTTTTTCTTCAAAATAAAACTTTGTAGTTGAGCCTGCTCCAAACGATATTATACTTTGCTTTTCTTCCATTATTTGTATGTTGTAAACACTTTCAAAACCCTCTTTGCAATAGCCTACATTCTCAAAGTTACCTAAAGTATTCTTTTGCCTATACATATAATAACCATACATATCCATTTTAGACGCATATTCTCCCGCTATACGCACCATCTTATCCATCTCATAAAAAGGTTGAGGACTAAATTCTTCTAATATTTCATTAAGCCTTGAAGCCCTTTTAAGAGATAAAGTGTGTACAGTAAGACTTTCTGGATTAAGCTTTAATAACTCCTTCATCGTGTACTCAACATCACTGGAATTTTCTTCATTAAGACCCAGTATAATATCAGCATTTATATTATTATGCCCTACTTCTCTAGCCATATTAAACGCATTTATAAAATCATCTGCTGTGTGATTTCTGCCTATTAGCTTAAGAGTCTTATCTCTCATAGTTTGAGGATTAATCGAAATTCTTGTAACACCAAATTCTTTTAATAACTCTAGCTTTTTTCTTGTAATGGTGTCTGCTCTGCCCGCTTCAACTGTGTATTCTAGTATATTATTATTTATAAAACTATTATTCTTAATTAAATTAATATTAACTATATTTAAAAATCTCTCAAACTGATTTTCATTTAGAGAAGTAGGAGTTCCTCCCCCTATATATACGCTCTCAAGCTCTATCTTATTATTATTATCCAAGTTATTCTTGTAATAATCAACAAAGCTCACCAGCTCTTTTTCTAAGCAATCTAAATATAAATCCACTTTCTTTTCATATTGGCTCAAATTAAAAGAAGTAAAAGAGCAATAGACGCACCTAGTCGGACAAAACGGTATACCTATATAAATTCCTACTTTTTTCTTATAATTATCTTTTATAATGTCTTTTTCATGCCTAGCTATATCATGCACTAAATTAATTTTGTCATCACTCACCAAATATTTTTCTCTTAGAGTATTTTTTATTTGAGCCTCTGTATAGCCATTCTCCAGTAACTCATTAACCTTTTTGGTTGGACGTATTCCTGTAAGTATACCCCAAGGCATATTAATAAGCCTAACTTGGCTTAGGGCCTTAAATACAGTCAACTTAATAAGCCTTGAGATTTCTTTGTTAAACATATTGCTTTGTGGTAAATCTAAGGTTTTTAAATCTAATTCATGAGAAGATTGTGCTAATAAATCAAGCTCAAGGGTTAAGAGATTTTTTTGGAAAACTTGGCAACAAACGGCTTTATTATTGTCATTGTCATCTTTTTGGAAATAGCTTTTTATAATAAAAATATTTGTGTTTAAATCAAGACCAATTTCTTGATAACTTTTTATACTTCCTTCTAATATCTCATTAAACTCCCTAAAACTTTTAAAATCTTTATTTCGAGTCCCTTGTACTATCTTTTCACCGAAAAAATATAACTGTAGTATGCAAAGGACTTCGTCTATATGCTTATGATGTGTAAAATAATATATAATACTACTCAGCTTGTGATTAAACATATCTCAACCTAAAACCCAAATATATTGCCCATATAAGGATTATTTACTTTTTCACTTCCTATACTCGTCTTATCACCATGTCCGCAATATACTACAGTTGTATCTGGTAACACTTTTAATTTCTCTAGCGACTGTATTAATACTTTAGAGTCACCATAAGGAAAATCTGTTCTGCCTACAGATGCTTTAAATAGCGTATCTCCTGATATTAAAACCTCTTGTTTTTCAAAATATAAGCACATACCTCCTGGAGTATGACCTGGCGTAGCTATTACTTTAAACTCTAAATTATCACCAAACTTAAAAATATCGCCATCTTTTAGTACTATATCTGCCTTAATACTAATACTCTCACCTATCATAGTCGATAAATTATTTTTAGGTTCTTCTATTAATAGTTCTTCACCCTCTGCAATAACAATAGGGGCGTTATACTTTTTGTTTAAATCATCACAAGCCCCTATGTGGTCGAAATGCCCATGTGTTAATACTATATACTTTAAATCTAAATTATTTTTTTCGATGGTATTAATTAACCTTTCTGGCTCTGCACCTGGGTCAATCACGATAGTAGCATTTGTTTCTTCTTCGGTGATAAAATAAGCGTTCTGCATCATTTGCCCACCTACTATTTCAACTCTTAACTTCATAAAATTTTCTCCCTTTTAATTTTTTAACTAAATTTCCCTAACCTTTTTCTAAACAATTTTTAATATCAAGACGGTATAATATTATAATTGTCTTGATAATTACTTATATTTTTAAATACTTCTAAAAGCTCATAAGCTCTTTTTTCATCTTTATTATCTTTGTTATTTTTAAAGGCGTTTAATAAATAACCTGCTAAATAATAATTAACGTCTAAATTAAAGTTTTCTTCTACCAGCAACTCCTCTAAATATTTAAGAGCTGTCGATATCACTTCTTTATTTTTTGACATTATTCCTAAAGTAGCGAAGTGTAACTTTGCATATTTATTGTTACTAGAAGCTTTTCCCCTCATAATACCTACTTCACCCTCAAAAGAATTTAAATAATGATATTCGTCATGATTAATAACCAGACCGTCCAAATCGTCAACCATATACGAGTTAGATAACCATGACATATTGCTATCTTTTTCACTACATTGATACCCTCTAAAAGCCAATAAGCTTTCAAATGAATGTTTTGCTATTATATTTTTTTTAATATCATTGTCAGACTTAACTATATAATAGTATGGTAAAGTATAGCCCTTGTTGTATAACTCCACTAATACACTTCTGCCTCTATCTTTCAAAACTGGTATAGGTAAGCTGATATTTATTATACCATAAATTAACTTGTAATAATCTTCTTTGTCAAAATTAAACTCTTTGGCAAATAAATCAATATCAAATTCATCTACCCTAAGGTCTTTGTCTACAAAATCTTTTACAAACTTGTTCGTCATTTCTATATTATAATCTAAAGAAGCCCTTTTGGATAGCTCTATCTCTGCTTCAATTTGTTTAGTTTTATTGTCTAAATCATAGTAATTCATACTACTTTGTTTATAATAATATAGTGCTTCTTCTAAATCCTTTTCAATGCCTCGTCCATGCTCATAACATACACCTAATCTATAAGCTGATATAGCTTTAATAGCCATATACTCAATATTTTGTAAATAATGTTCAAGATAATATTTAACTGCTTTCTCATAGACTTTTTTTTCTTCATAGTAACGTCCTATATTATAATTAATATGAAAATAATAGTTAAATTCACTATTATCATATTTTGAAAGTAATTCAAAAGCTTTTTCAATATTTTTATATTCAGAATAATTAGACCACTCAAAATTAAAACTAATTCCTATAAATTGATTTATATATATCCCATTTGTGTAAAAAATACCTAATAAAATACTAGCTATATCGACTAAACTCGTCTTAATTGAATTTATAGAATTATCTTTATATTCTTCTTCACATAGAGTTTTGGTAGTTTCATAATCTTTTATTAACATTTCATGTATCTCAATAGCTTTTTCTATTTTTTCTCTTTTAAAATAAAACCATAGAAGAAGTGAAAACCAACCTTTATATAAAACAACATTCCTTATTTTTTTATATTTTTTTAAGTTATAAGTGAGACCAATCACTTCAAAATAAAATATAGAATTAAACCTTTTGTCTAATAACGGAAGTAGAATCTCTATCCCTTCATCATGTATCACATTAATATCTTGAAAAAACGAATTATAATATAATCTAAGAGCTATTATACTACAACAAATATAATAGATTGTGTCTTCGATTAAATTTTTAATACCTTCTTCTGTTGATTCATGTACCCTATCGATATTAATAACTTCTTTTAATTCATCATGTAAGTCATAAATATCCTGAAGATCTATATCATGTTTTTCAAAATCATAAATATCAATCTCATCTATTGCTTTACAAAGCCTTTTAACATAAGGATTTTCATCATAAATCGCTTTTATTAGTCCCACATAATCTCCATAATCTTCATCTTCGTCTTTTCCTTTGTCTTCATCCATTTAAATAAATATCCTCCAAATAAAAATAAATATAAAAATAAATATAAAAATAAATATAAATATAAATATACTTTATATTATTTTGTCACTATCTAATATAATAGTAATCGGACCATCATTAACTAGAGACACTTGCATATCTGCCCTAAATACGCCTTGAGCTATTTTGCCGTCATCATAATTAGACTTAGCATAATCTAAGAAATCATTAAATATTTTTTCAGCTTCGTCTGGCGAAGCACCACCTACAAAATTTGGTCGCCTACCCTTTCTGGCATCGGCATAGATAGTAAAATTTGGCACGATTAAAACCTCTAGCCCTAAATCACTAACTGACAAATTAAGCTTATTATTCTCATCTTCAAAAATCCTTAAATTTATAATCTTTTCAAACATATACTTAAAAACATCTTGGTTGTCTGGCTTATCTACTGCTACTAAAACAAGTAACCCTTTTCCTATTTACCCTACGCATTCACCATCTATATTTACGCTACTACTTAATACTCGTTGTAATACAGCTCTCACTTTAACACCGCCTTATATTTTATTATTTATTATACCGTCGCTCTTTGCACTTCATATACTCCTTTTATATTATTAAGCTTCTTTGATATGCTATTAAGCGCTCCAGTGTCTTTTAATAATAAGCTTACATCTATTACTAAATCATTTTTTCCAGTTCTTGCATTAATATTTTTAACCATGATTTTTTCTTCTGATAATACCTTTGTTATGTCAAATAATAGCCCTAATCTATCAGACGCTATTATTTTTATATCTGCCTCAAACTCTTTTACAAGCGTATTTTCATCTAAACTCCAAGTAGTTTCTATAAGCTTGTTTTTTTCATGTTCTTCTATATTTATAATATTAATACAGTCCGTTCTATGAACAGATACTCCACGTCCCTTTGTTATAAACCCTACTATTTCATCTCCTGGTAACGGATTACAGCATTTAGATACCCTTGCATCTATCCCACCTACTCCATGTATTACTATACCATTATTAGACTTAGATTTTTTATTAATATTATTTGCTTTTTTATCAACTGGTTTGTTATTCTTATTATTAATATTTACTATATATTCTTCTGTTTCTCTTATAATATCTTGAGCAGTTTTGTTTTTATTTTTGTTATACTCATAAACTTCTATTAGCTTATTAATGACCTGTCCTTCTTTTAGTCCTCCATGCCCTATAGCAGCACAAACAGACTCCCAGTCTTTAAAATTATACTTCTCTAATATCGCATTAACACCATCTTGAGTATTTAACTCTGGAAAAGTATAGTTTTTTCTTTTTGATTCTTTATCTAGTAACTCCTTACCTTTAAGCACGTTTTCTTCTTTGTTGTGCGTTTTAAACCACTGATTTATTTTATTTTTAGACTGTGAGCTTTTTACTATTTTAAGCCAGTCTAAGCTTGGTCCTTTTGAATTCTGACTCGTAATAATCTCTACTCTATCACCGTTTTGTATTTCATAATCAAAAGTAACTATTTTACCATTTACTTTTGCTCCTACCATTTTATTACCTACCGCACTATGAACCGAGTAAGCAAAATCTATAGGGCAGGCATTGTAAGGTAAACTCTTAACTTCTCCTGTTGGACTAAAGCAATATACACTATCATTAAACGAGTCTAAATTTGTTTTTATGCTATCTACAAACTCTTTACCATCTTTCGTACTCTCTGATAATTCTTTTTGCCACTCTAATATTTGTCTAAGCCACGTTAACTTTTCTTCTTCAGCGCTTTCTTTTTGACCAGATGTATCTCCTGATTTATACTTCCAATGTGCTGCTATACCATATTCTGCTATCTTATGCATTTCCCACGTTCTTATTTGTATCTCAAATGGTATTCCAAATGGACCTATTAAAGTATTGTGTAAAGACTGATACATATTTACTTTTGGCATAGCTATATAATCTTTAAATCTTCCTGCTATCGGCTTATACATCTCATGAACTATACCTAGTACTTCATAACACTCTTTAATATTCGTAACAACTACCCTAACTGCAAATAAGTCAAATATTTGCTCAATACTTTTCTTTTGCTTTTTCATCTTGTTGTAAATACTATAATGATGCTTAGGTCTGCCATATATTTCAAAATTAACTTCATTTTCGGTACATTTCTCAGATATATCACTTATTATTTTAGTTACATACCCCTCTCGCTCATACTCTCTATTATTTACTTTTTCTTCTAGATATGCATAAGCCTCTGGCTCTAAATACATTAAACATAAATCTTCTAACTCTATTTTAAGGGCAAACATACCTAGTCTAGTAGCAAGCGGAGCGTAAATATCAAGAGTTTCTTGAGCTATTTCTTTTTGTTTTTCAGGCTTCATAAATTGTAATGTCTTCATATTGTGTAACCTGTCCGCTACTTTTATTAGTATTACACGTATATCCTTTGCCATAGCTAAGAACATCTTTCGGTAATTTTCTGCTTGTTGTTCTTCTTTAGAAGAATAAGTAAACTTTTCAAGCTTAGTAACCCCATCTACTATATTTGCTATTTCTTCACTGAATAATTCTTTTAGATCATCATAAGTATACTCTGTGTCCTCTATTACATCATGAAGTATACCAGCCGTTATAGACTCTAAATCTAGCTCAAGACGTGCTAATATTTTGGCAACTTCTAGTGGGTGTATAATATAAGGCTCTCCCGACTTTCTAAATTGGTCTATGTGGGCTTCTTTGGCTAATTTATACGCCTTTTCTACCATAGCAAACTCGGTTTTAGGGTGATATTTTTCTACTAACTCTATCAACTCATTATATAAATCATCACAATTAAAATCATTATTATTTTTAATATCTTCTTTAGTATTAGTTTCTTTTTTAATATCTTCTTTGTTATTCTCTTTATTCTCTCTCATAAAAATTACCTCCCTAAAAAACAAAATATTTTATTTTATTAATAATATATATTTATTATATTTATTTACTATATTTATATATTATAAAATTTTTTTTAAATAATTTCAAGTCAAAAATAAAATAAATATATATATAAATAAAAAAACAACTTAATATTATATAAATATATAAAACTAAGTTGTCTTTATTTTTGATAGTTTAGCTTTGCACAACTGCACTTTGTGACATTTTGGAATTAAAATTTATGTTGCTGTTAGTGGTTTCACTATTTATCTAAAGCACTATACTTATAATAAACTTTTGCGTCTGCTCCATCTTTTGACTCCACGTGAAAGCTACCCATACCATCTACTAAGTTTTCTTCATTGAATACGCAATTTACAAACTGTCCAACCTCTAAAATAACACTATGTACTTCTTGATTACTAGCTGTATACGTCTTAATATTAACCTCGCTCGTACCTAAATTCTTAAAATACACCTTCGCTTCATAATTATCATCATCATCTTTGTTATGCTCATAATTAATAGCCCCTCTACCACCACTATTTGCTGAAAACTCCGCTGTTCCCTCTGATATTACAATGCTATTAGTATTAAAATTTAGTACGCTTAATATACTTTCCAAAGCTACGCTATTATTTTCATAATAGCTATAACTTACAAACTTATATTCTGGGCTAGAAAACTCTACAAACTCATAGTTGCCAAGCCCGTCTTTAAACCCTACAGATATACTCTCATTATTATTACCAGTTAGATAATAATCTATTTCTTTATCACTAACAGATAATCCTATTTTATTTAATATATTTATAGCTTCACTAGTTAAATACTCTTTAGTTTCTTGAGTAATTAAATTTATATCTACTGGCATTTGATTACCCTTAACTAAGCTATCTATCCTATAAACTTTAAAAGTTTCTGCATCTATGTCACATACTATAAGAGCGTCATTTTCTTGAGTATCATCAAATATAGCTGTTAAAACTTCACTACGCATATAAAAATCACGACTAGCTTGAATTGAGAATATAGGCTGTACGCTATCAAAATTAACTCCATACAAGCTCTCTATTAAATACTTAGAGTATTCTTCTCCTTCTTTATTACTAATATAATCGCTTTTATCAAAAATTACATCATCTTTATATGATATATAATCTAACACTGCTATATCAACAATTCTTTCTTCTATCGGAGTTATATCGCTTTCAAACTTAATACTCTCAACACTACTATCACTACTATCACTACTATCTTCACTACTATTAGCATTATTGCTATATGCTATAGCTGGTATAGTTATCGCCCCGCACATACTTACGCACATTAGCCCTACTACCGCCTTTGATACTTTCTTATTTTTAAAATTCATCATATTATTTACCCTCTCTTTTACCGCTTCTTTTTTAGCTTTCGAGCTTAAAGATGCTACTATATAACTATTTTTATTATTCGATAAAGTGGCGTGCTCTATAATACATACGCCGTATACCTTTCTTTGTTCTTTGTCCAGTTTCATTACAACTTCTTCATCACACGAAAATTCTAAATATTTATTAACATATTTACTCAATAAGTACACAAACGGATTAAACCAGTTTAATATTTGCACAACTAGTAATAACGCTTTAACTCTTAAATCTTTACGTCTATAATGCACTAATTCATGTGTTATAATACTTTTAAGCTTATCACTATCCAACTTTTTATATTTTTTATATTCTGTAAAAGCTTGTGGTATTACTATAATAGGCTTGAATATTCCACATAAAATAGGCGTTGTAAAGTCTTTGTTATAATACAAATCAATTCTTTTATTAATATTTAAACTTTTCTTTGAAACTTCTAGCAATTCTAACAGCCCTTTATTATCGACACTTTTAGATTTTTTAAGATGCTTCTTGTAGCATATATAACAATAACCAAACCACAATATATTTATAACTACTCCAAATACCCAAAGTATATATAATCCGCTTTCTATTAGTTTAGCCTCTATTATACTACCTCTATCGCTTATATTCTCAGTTAAGCTTGTTATATTAACTAAATCATTGTTTATGCTATTAGTATTATTAATACGTGTATAACTTTGAATATAATTATCATTATCAAAATTTATTCTTTGTAATTTATAATTGCTCTCATGAGTTTTAATATAATTAAAATCTAATATATTCGTATAACTTATAACCTCACCTAGTAATATATTAAAAGGCACTACGCAAAATAATAGAGTTAACTTCAAAATACTATATTTAAACTTCGCTGAACTTGAGTTTTTACATATTAGTAGGCTCGTCAGAGAGCTTATTATCACTATAGAAACATACATAGAATTGCTTATTATATAATCATATAGCCCTAACAACTAGTTATCCTCCAACCATTTCTTTAATTCTTCTGCATCTTCTTTTGGTATTTTTTCACCGTCATATAACGCTGACATAAACTTGCCTATTGAACCGCTATACATTTTGTTAATAATGCCCTTTGCTTTGGACTTGTCATAACCTGTTGGAGTTACTATTGCTTCATATAATATGTTTCTACCTTTTTTTGTTCCTAAAACCATTTCTCTTTCAGATAGCTTTAATAGATAAGTAGATAACGTTTGCTTTTTCCAATTGCGATTTTTTTGGGTGTTAAAATGGTTTAGTATTTCACCAAACGATAAGACTTTACCTTGTTCTTTGCACTCCCATAAGAACTCCATTATTTCTAACTCCGTTTGGGATAAATCTTTTGATAGTTTTTCTTTCATAAAACGTCACGACTCCTTTATATTTTATAAAATAATATTTAAATTTAAAGTACTATACACCTATAGGATAATTAGATTGTACTATACTTATATAGGATTGTCAATAGTAAAATAAAAAAAAATTATAAATAATAAAAAAAGCTTGCTATAAATAATATATAACAAGCTGTTTTTTTGTTTAAATTTAATATAATTTAATAATTAACTATTATTTACTAGTAATAATAATTATTAGAATATATACTAGAACTTCTGTTGTTTTTGTAAGAATTAGTAACACTGATTATAGCACTATACAAACCGCTAGCAGCATTTGTTTGAAAGCTATCTACTTTAATTTTACTTAAATCCGATGGATTACTTAAAAACGCTATTTCAGCTAATATAGCTGGCTTAGTAGTTTCTCTTAAAACTTGGAAATTCGCAGTTTTAACTCCTCTATTCATAAGACCTAATTTACTTACTAAACTAGAC
>JAWXUY010000024.1:0-13255 GCA_044425885.1 bacterium
TTTTTTATGCTTGTACTTACTTAACGCTTTTAGTTTTCGTTTGTTCCACTTTTTTTTTAAAATTTTTTATTTTTTTTATTTTTAATTTTTTAAGCTTATTTTTTATTGTCTATACTTACTTAACGCTTTTAGTTTTCGTTTGTTCCACTTTTTTTAAAATTTTTTTATTTTTAAATTTTCAAGCTTGTTTTTTTATTGTCTATACTTACTTAACTCTTTTAGTTTTGATTTGTTCCACTTTTTTTAAAATTTTTTTATTTTTAATTTTTCAAGCTTGTTTTTTATGCTTGTACTTACTTAACGCATTTCATTTTCGTTTGTTCCACTTTTTTTTAAAATAATAAAAAGCACTATATAATAAACTTACTTATTATATAGTGCTTTTATTAATAAATTTTATTTATGTCCTTACTCTAAGGTACTATTTGTATATCTGGCACTACTGGTATAAAAGGAGCTTCTGTCGTAGTTTCTACCACAACTGGAGCTATAGTAGGAATTTGAGTTATAACCTCTTGAGTTGTTGCTTGCGTTATAATTTCAAATTGAGTAGTAGTTTGAGGTATAAATTCTGTAGTAGCTATAGTAGTAAACTCTATAAACGTTTCTGGCACATACTGAGTAGTAATTTGAGGTATAAACTCTGTAGTAGCTATAGTTGTATACTCTATTAGTGGCATTGTTACCACTTCAGTAGGACTTGGTACAAACTGAGTAGTCGCTTGCGTTATGAAATCAGTATTGAACTGAGTTGTTTCTTGCGTCATGAAATCAGTATTGAACTGAGTTGTTGCTTGCGTTATAAATTCAGTAGTGTACTGAGTTGTATATTGAGTTGTTGGCTCATAAACATTGTTGTTATAATTATTATTGTTGTTATAATCATTTTTTGTAGTAGTTTGGAAGAATTCTTCTAAACTAAGAGTTGTGTATTGAGTATTAGGCTCAGTATATATAACATTAGTAGTTGGTTGTTGAGTTACTACTTGAGTTGCTTCAAAATATATAGTAGTTGGCTGAGTTGTGTACTCAATAGTAGTTGATTGAGTTGTTGATTGAGTTGTTGTTTGAGTTTGAGTTGTTGTTTGTCTAGTAGTAGTAACTGGTTGCTTACCAATACTTACTACTATGCTTATTCTAGTATTAGGAGGTACTTCATTACCAAAGTTTATACTTTGACTTATTACTTTACCAGCCTCTATACTATTGCTATAAGATGTAGTAACAGACCCAATACTTAGACCTTCTGTTATTAGAGTTGCTCTAGCCGACTGCTCTGTATATCCAATTAAATTAGGAACAGTAATATCTTCAGTTTCTTCACCACGACTTACATATAGAGTAAGAGTGTCCCCAATATTCATATTTGAACCACCAACTGGCAATTGCTTTATAACTTCTCCCATTTGAGTATCTTGGTCATATATATATTCTTCTTTTATATTTATATTCATATTTTGTATTTTGGAATAAACGTCTGTGATGTCGAATCCAACAAAATTATCTATATTAAATTTGTTAGATCCTAAGCTCAAAACCACTTCTACATTTTCCCCTCGTTCGGCTTTCAAACCATATTGAACACTTTGAGTCATTATACAACCTTCTTTTATAGTAGTGCTATAAGCTTCATCTATAGGAGTTATATATACTTCTGCGGCTTGCGCTAGAACAAGAGCTTCTTCCCAAGTTTTGTTGGTAAAATCAGGCATAGTATTACCAGCTGAGCTACCGAATATTTTATAAAAAATAATAATCGTTACAGTGATAATAATTATAATAGAGGTAGTAACTGCTAATAATACAATTTTTTTGTCATTATCAAACTTATCTAGCAAACTTTTTTTGTCTTTGTTGTCTTTTTTGTTATTGTTATTGTTATTATTATTTTTGTTATTTACCTCGCCAAAATCATCTTGATTTTCTTGATTATAATTATTTTCTTGACTATAATTATTAGTTTTACTGCCTTTAGATGCTTTCGTATTCCTGTTATGTAACATAGCGTTTCTGGTAGCCTCATCAATCTTAATAGTTTCGTCTAAATTTTCTACATCATACTTTTGATAACTGTTGTTATAATCATCATCATCATAATTATTAGAATTAGTACGATTGTTAGTATTGTAATTATTAGTGTTGTTAATACTATTATTAGTATTATTAGTATTTTGAGAATTGTATAACCTGCTGTTAATTTCTTCTAGTTCTTGTGGCTTTATAACAACAGTAGGAGATTCTTCGTCTACAACTTGGTCCTCTACAAACTTGCCACTTTCATCTGATAGAGCTTTTTTGATATCTTCTCTAAGCTCTTTTGCACTTGAATATCTTCTGTCTGCACTTTTTGCTGTTGCTTTTAGAATAATTTTTTCTATGCTTGTTGTTACATTTTGGTTTAAAGCTTTCATGTTAGGCACATCATTATTTATGTGTTGCATAGCTAATTGAACTACACCATCGCCTTGAAAAGGCAATTCTCCTGTAACCATTTCAAACATTACTATACCTAGAGAATAAATATCTGTTCGTGCATCCACATAAGCGCCTCTTGCTTGTTCTGGTGAAAAATAATGTGCAGAACCCATAGTTTCTACAGTAATAGTATTAGAAGTACTTATTCTCGCAATACCAAAATCTGTTACTTTTATTTCTCCATCTTCAGTCACTAAAATATTTTGCGGTTTTATATCTCTATGAACTATACTTGCATTATGTGCTACTTCAAGAGCGTTTGCGATTTGCATAGAGATTATTAATATCTCATCATTTGGAAACTGAGGTTTGTTTTTTATAATTTGCTTTAGATTATAGCCCTCTACATATTCCATAACTATATAATAAATATCACCATCATTTCCTACATCATATACACTGGCAATATTTATATGAGTTATTCTTGCGGCTGCTCGTGCTTCTTTATCAAATTTAGCTATAAATTCTTCATCTATAAATTCTTCTTTGAGGACTTTAAAAGTAACTTTTCTTTCTAGCTTTAAATCCATAGCACAATATACATTAGAAGTCCCGCCTACACCTATTGTATGTAATATCTTGTACCTTTGGCTAATAATCATATCTGGTTCTAGTTTCATAAAAAATCACCTCGCCTATTCAATAATAATTACAGCTATATTATCTTTACCACCATTATTATTAGCTCTTTTAATAAGCTCATTTACACGAACTTCCAGCGGTAAATTTCTACTTTGAACAATATCAAGAATATCTTCATCTGAAACCATATCTGTAAGACCGTCTGAACATAATAAGAAAGTATCTCCATAATCGACCTCACAAAATAATGCATCTGCCTTTATAGTTTTTTCTGTCCCTACAGCCCTTGTTAGGACGTTTGTTTCTTTGCACTTACGGGCTTCATCTTTAGATATAAGCCCTGCTTTAAATAAATCCATCGCATAAGTATGGTCTGCTGTTATTTGTATTATTTCACCGTCACGCACTCCATACAACCTGCTATCGCCCACATGAACTATAAATAATTTATTATACTTATAAGTAACCGCTAAAAGAGTTGTTCCCATATTGTGATAATTAGGATTCATTTTAGATAACTTATAAACTTCTTCATTTGCGTAGCAAACCGCCGAGACCATTAAATCTAATATTTCTTCTTCATTTTCTAATATATACTGCTCAAAGAAATCAATCGAAGCTTCACTGGCTACTTCTCCTGCTTTATGTCCACCTACGCCATCTGCTACTATATATAAATTATCTAGCACGCCTATAGGCTGGTTATTTATATAAATATAATCTTGATTAACTTTTCTAATAATACCACTATGGCAATCTCCAATGCCTACCATATGCACACACACCTCTCTTATTATATTTTTTATATTTTTTATTATTTTTTATTATTTTTTATCTTTATAACTTTTTCTTAACTGTCCACAAGCTGCGTTTATATCGCTTCCAAGCTCTCTCCTAATCGTCACATCTATATTACTATTATCTAATATCTCCCCAAATTTCTTTATTTGCTTTTTAGACGATTTAATATAATCTCTCTCCTCCACACTATTAATCGGTATTAAATTTATATGGCAAAGTGTTCCTCTTAGTAATTCTACTATCTTTTTTGCATCTTGCTCTCGGTCGTTTATACCACTTATTAATGCATACTCATAAGTTACCCTTCTCTTTGTCTTATCCGAAAAATACTTACAAGCCTCTATTATCTCATTTATACTATATTTATTCGCTATCGGCATAATTTTTTTACGTTCTTCCTCATAAGGAGAATGCAAAGAAATAGCAAGATTAACCTGCAAATTTTTATCCGCAAATTCGTAAATTTTAGGGACTACTCCACAAGTCGATATAGTCAAATGCCTTTGTCCTATATTAATACCATCTTTGCTATTAATAATACTTATAAATTTATTTATCTCATCAAAGTTATCAAAAGGCTCTCCACTCCCCATAACAACTATACTTCTTACTTTTTGACCTGTATCTTGCTGAATTAAATAAATCTGTGATAACATCTCCGAAGCTAATAGATTTCTTTCAAGCCCACCAATAGTAGAAGCACAGAAAGTACATCCCATTCTACAGCCTACCTGTGACGATATACATACTGCATTCCCATAAGAATATTTCATAAAAACGCTTTCTATTATATACTCATCTTGCAATATAAATAAATACTTAATAGTTCCATCATCTTTCGATATAAGTTTATCTAATATTTTAATATCCGTCAATATAAAATTTAAATCTAATTTAGCTCTTAAATCTTTTGATATATTAGACATATCTTCAAAACGAGTAACGCCTTTTTGGTGTAGCCAAGTAAATATTTGCTTGGCTCTAAACTTAGGCTCACCCATATTTATTAAAACTTCTTCAAGCTCCGACAAAGTCAAATTTTTTATATCTATCTTATTATTATTATTATTTATAATCATTAATTCAATACTTTCTTAATTTATAATTATTTTATTTTATTTTATTTTATTTTATTTTTTTTAGATTAGCAATAAAAAAACCATCTGTGTTAAATAAATTTGGATATATACTTAGATAGCCTATCCCCATATTTTCTAAAAGTTTTTTATAGCTATTTTCATCTAGCTTATTTTTTATAGCATTTAAAAAATACTCGCTCATGCTTTCTTCTTTTATCGGCTCTAGCTCAAAACCATAGTTAGCGCAAAACCAGTTAATATTTTCTAGATTTTCTTCTTTAAAAAGCGTACACGTGCTATACACTAGCGTACCTCCCTTTTTTACGTATCTACCGCTATTCTCTAATATTTTACGCTGTATCTCCACAAGCTCTAATACATCAGCCTCTGTCTTATTTAACTTAATATCTGGTTTCTTCTTCACTATACCAATTCCAGAACACGGAGCATCAATTAAAATTTTATCCGCCGTCTCTATATCTTCTTCATAGCAAGTAGTCGCATCTTTAAGCTCTAGCTCTATATTTTTTATCCCTAGTCTTCTTATAGCGTTCTCCATAAGAGTTATTTTGTGCTCATGAATATCTCTTGAGCTTATCTCTATATTATTATTATTATTATTTAAATAACTACTATAAAAAGACTTCCCTCCCGGTGATGCACATAAATCTATAATTTTTTTATTTTTATTTTTATCTACTTCTCTATCTATGCCATCTAAAACTTCTACCGCTAGCATCGAGCTTTCATCCATTACATGATAATAGCCTCTCTTAAAGCTTTCTCTTTGTGCTATATTCTTAGTCTTTCCTATATATAACGCATTCTCGCTTATCTCTCCGTCTGAAACAGTCATACCCTCTTTTATAAGCACTTCTTTAAGCTCTTTTACACTTATCTTTCCTATATTAACGCATATACTTACTCGGGGGCTTACTGCGTTTGCTTCGCACATCTTCTCTACTTCTTCAAAACCAAATTCTTCCAGTAGTCTCTTAATAATCCATTCACTATAAGAGTATCTAATACTTAAATACTCTACTGGTTTTTCTTTACTATCTGGCAATATTAAAAGTAAATCATCTACATTTCTTATAATCGCTCTTAAAACCCCATTTACAAATCCTGCTAAGCCGTTAAACTTTTTCTTCTTAGCAAAGTTCACCGCCTCATTACATACGGCAGAATGTGGAATTTTAGGCATAAATTTAATTTGATAAACCGATATCCTAAGTATATTTAATATAAGCGGTTTCATCTTAGAGCTTGTAGTTTTTGTTTTAGAGTAAGCATTTATAATAAAGTCAATTAAAACTATATTTCTTAAAGTCCCGTTAACAAGCTCTGTTATAAACGCTTTATCTTGACTCGTTAACAACTCTTTATTATCACTAAAAAGTTTTTTAAGAGTAAGGTTATTATATAACTTCTGTTCCTGAATATCTATTAATGCGTATACCGCCATTTCACGTGAGTTAATTTTATTTAAATTTGAGCCACTCAAAGTTTTCACCATAATTAATACTTTCCAGTTTTTTTATTTTCTTATTTTCTTATTTTCTTATTTTCACTACCCTTATAATTCTAAACTAATTTTAAACTAATTTCAAGTACTTTAGTATTGTAAAATATAACTAAATACTATTTATTATTTTATTTATTATTTTATATTATTCAAACTTATTCCAGTAAGCCTCTATCTTATTCTCCTCTACCGCTATGTAATAAGAGTCTACTATACCAAATACATCGCTTTCATCTTCTATTAAATAATAAGTTTTATTTTTAATTTTGTCAACTTTTATATATTTCTTTTTAATTTTTGGATTAATTAGCCATTTATTAAAATTTTCTTCCCAGAGGTTAGCGTACTTCTCTCCCAATTCCTCGTAGCACATTATCTCCTCTTTAACTTCAAATAAAAATTCATTTACTTCTAATTTTATCATAACAAAAAAAAGCCTCTCTTATTTTTTGATTCTTATTTTATTGCATATTTCTCTATTATATAATTTATTTTACTATTTTACAATAAATAAATAAAAAAAATTTGTAAATCTTTTTTGTATATGTTATAATAATATGTCGTATGCAATAATCAGCAACAAAATTAACACAAATCAACACCAAGACAGTTCGTTGACCATCCTGTCTATAAACAAAACTAGGAGCTTCACGAGTTTTAAAAAAAAATTATTAAAACAAAAGGAGGTAACATCATGTTACAAGAAAATTTAAAAACTTCAAGAAATACTCTACCAACTGTTCCTAACTATTTTATCAGTACTATCAATAATATTAGGGGGTGTCTTAGCCTTGTCTAACGAAATACTCTTAATATTAGAGCTTGTAGTTATTTACTCTATTCTACTCGCTTGGTTCTACTTCTTTGACCAAAAAGGTATGCTTTGCTTTACTGTATTCGCTACTATTTGTGCCAATATCGAAGTTATGCTTGTTATAAACGCTTTCTCTATCGAACAAACTCTCGGTAATGCCATGTTCGGCGCTAGTTTCCTCGCTACCGATATGCTTAGTGAGTTCTATGGCAAGAAAAACTCTCGACAAGCTGTATTTGCTGGTCTACTCACTACTATCTCTTTTGTAGTCTGTTCCAAAATTTGGCTCATGTATGACCTTGCCTACGATGATGGTCTCAAAGACAGTTTCTCTCTCATATTCTCTAATACGACAAGAATTATGATTGCCAGCATAATCGTTTATGCTATTAGCCAAATGCTAGACGTTTTCGTTTATCACAAATGGTGGGAATTCACTGAAAAGCTCACTGGTGACAAAAGAAAGCTTCTTTGGGTAAGAAATAATGGCTCTACTCTTATTTCTCAGCTCGTTAACTCTTTCTTATTCGCCGTATTTGCATTCTATGGTGTTCTACCTAATGATGTTGTTTGGAGTATTTTTATCTCTAGCTATATAGTATTCATAGTAGTAAGTCTACTCGATACGCCTTTTATTTATCTAGCTAGGCACATTCACGAAACTAAGCACAAATCTAATTAAGTTATAAGTTATCTTAATTATTTTTTTAAATATATATTAACCAAAAAGCCTTGTTTATTTTTATTCTTAAACAAGGCTTTTGTTATATATATATTTTTTTATTTATTAAAAATTTCAAGATCTACTATAGTATATAATAATATATAATCTACTAGTTATCCCGCCAACTCCTTTACACTTTATTGCTACAAGCTTACTTATCCTCCAGTAGTGACTTTATATATTCCTCACTAACATTCTTTTTAATGCTTACTTCTTCCATAGATTTACCGCTTACTAATAATCTAAGTATTTTCTTATCTTCTTCTGCTCTTACCGCATTTTCTTCTGCTTGTAACTTTGCGTCTTCAAGCTCTGCTATAGTATATAATCTACTAGTCATCCCGCCAACTCCTTTACACGTTAATTCTTTTCCTTCAAACGATTGACTTAATTCTGATATTGTTGTATCTAATTCAGATTTTGTTTGCTCTCTAAATAATATAGATAAATATTCAATAAGCATTTTTATATCATCGTTTTCTGAATCTAATTCTATAAAATTTTCTTTATTCTTTACTATTTCTCCCAGTTCTATAAATACTAAATTTATCTTATCTACTCTTTTATTATATGTAATATTATCTGAATTATCTTCTTTCTTTCCCATACAATATTTATGAATAAAACTAAACGGTGAATTTTCATCTTTTACTGGTTCTTTTTGTGTAATATGATTTTTCATACATATCCAAATTGAATACGTCTTATTTATATCATCATAATTTTTTCCTTGTGTTGTTGATAAAAGATTTTGACACGCATAAATTAACGCTCGATTTACCAAATCATATCCATCTTGTATTGACCTTTCAAGCTCTAAGTTAATATTTAATACTTTACTTAAAGATGATATATTCACATCTAACTTAAATATAATATCTCTTTCTGTCAATTTAGACTCAAACCCTCCAAATTCTTTCGATAAAGTCTCTACGTAATTATCATCTTCTTCTGATGATGGCAACATATCAAAAATTTCAGATAAAGTAAGCCCTCCTAAATCTTTAGAAATTACTCCATATAATATAAGACTTACTAAGTATTTATTAGATAATAAGTATTTACCAGGTGTATCTTTTGTAAAATCATAAACTTTTTCTTCATAATTAGGCATAAAATAATTTCCTTTTTATTTTATTTTATTTTACTTATATTATACTTCTATATAATCATAGTTGTCAAGATATTAAAATTTAAAATCAACACAAAAATACCTCTAAAATCTACTTAATATTAGAGGTATTTTTATATTTATTTAATTTATTTAATTTTTTTAATTTTTTTATAACTTCTTATTATCTCTATAAAATACTCATGCACTAACGTGCAATCTTCAATAAGCTCTGGGTGAAAAGCAGTTCCAAGCTGGTTACCCTGCTGTACCGCCACTATCTTATCATCTACAACGCTTAAAATTTTTACATCTTTATCTTCTAAAATCTCTTGTACGTATGGTGCTCTAATAAAAGTCATCGGAATATCAATACCATTAAATTTCTCTTTCGTATTAAAGCTACCAAGCTGTCTACCGTAGGCATTTCTGCACGTAACAACGTCTAGAGTAGCTATATGAGAGGTTGTGTCATTTAATAATCTCTTAGATAATAATATTAAACCAGCGCAAGTCCCAAAAACAGGAAGACCTTTATTTATTAAGCCTTTTACATTCTCTAATAAATTAAGCTCTACTAACAACTTACCCATAGTAGTACTCTCACCGCCTGGCAAAATAAGACCATCTAAATCCATATTATTTAATAAATCTTTCTCTTGTCTTATCTCAAACGTAGTTATATTTTCGTCTAAATTGTTTAATATATTAATATGTTCTATAAAAGCACCTTGCAAGCACAATACACCAATCTTAATCTGATTATCTTGCATTTTTATTATTTACCTCGCTCTGCCATAAGTATCTCTATTTCACTCTCGTTTATACCTACCATAGCTTCTCCTAAATCTTCTGAAAGCTCTGCTATAAGTTTATAATCTTGATAGTTAGAAACCGCTTTTACTATAGCATTTGCTCTCTTAACTGGGTCACCTGATTTAAATATCCCTGACCCAACAAATACTCCTTCTGCTCCTAAATTCATCATAAGTGAAGCGTCTGCTGGAGTTGCTACTCCGCCAGCAGCAAAATTAACAACTGGTAAGCGTCCATTTTCATATACTGACAATAATAAGTCATATGGCACGCCTAATAATTTAGCGTGATTAAATAATTCATCGCTTCTTAAAGATTGAATTCTTCTTATTTCAGAGTTCATCGCTCTCATATGTCTTACTGCTTGTACTATGTCTCCTGTTCCTGGCTCGCCTTTACTTCTTATCATAGATGCTCCTTCTGATATACGGCGTAGAGCCTCTCCTAAGTCTTTTGCACCGCATACAAAAGGCACATTGAATTTAGTTTTATCAACGTGGTAAGTATCATCTGCTGGTGTTAATACTTCGCTCTCATCTATGTAGTCTATCTCTATAGCCTCTAAAATCGAAGCCTCTACAAAGTGTCCTATTCTAACTTTAGCCATAACAGGTATAGAAACCGCTTTTTGAATTTCTTTTATCATCTTAGGGTCGCTCATGCGTGAAACTCCCCCAACTGCTCTTATATCCGCTGGAATACGCTCAAGTGCCATAACAGCGCAAGCTCCTGCTTTTTGCGCAATTTCTGCCTGTTCAGGGTTACAAACATCCATTATAACCCCTCCTTTAAGCATTTTTGCAAGTTCACAGTTTAGTTTATATCTATTACTCATAAAATATTATCCTCCAAAATTTTTAAAATTATTTTCTATATTTTAATTATAAACTTTATTTTAATTATTTTCAAGAATTATTTTTTTTTTAACAATTATTATAATTTTTTATCTACTCTTTCTTTTAACTTGATTATATCTATTATATCTATTATATCTATTTTATCGCTTTCTCTCTCTCTCTACTATCTTATCCCATTATTTATATTTATTATAATATTTTTTATATCATTTGTCGATTAAAATTTTTAAATATTATTTATCTTAATTTATCTCAAACTCAACTAGCCAATCCCCCTCTATAACTTCTTCTTCCACTCTAAACATTCCATAAAGCTCATAGTCTCCTAGCTCCTCTCTCTCTACTTCAAAAACGTACTCCCCGTAGCTTACCCATTCTTCTAACAGGTTTACTCTCGCTTCTTCAAATTCTACGCCTCCAAAACTATACAAGCAGTTTATATCGCTATCACGTGGCGTATTATTTATTATTTCTTGGTCATCGTGAATATTTCTTAAATAAATATAGCCGTGACTTTGATTATTTTGGTGTGTCATATTAATTCCATACTGAATACTTAATCTATTCGTAGTATCATCGTATGTCATAGCAGTGATATTAACTCCTTTAAGACCTACATTAACAGCCTCTATATTCGGTATTAAACCCTGTATCGGTAGAATTTTTGTTAGTATATCTCCATCTTCGTTCTCTCCTAATATCTCCATCGTTGCCCCTTTATATTCCTCTATATTCCCACTACCTCCCATATAATGCACATCTCTTGTACCTATGCTCTCTTTTATATTACTCTCTAACTCTAGTGGTATTTTAAAGTGTGTATTATTTAGCTCGCCTCCTGTAATAGATATATCATTAAGCGTAAACGTTAAATTATTTGATATACTATCTAATATATCATCATTTTCAAAATCTTGAATCGTTATCATAAAAGTAGCCTTGCTAAATTCTTCCTCGTATGCGTAAAACTCCGCTCCGCAAACTGCTCTGCCTATACCTTTTATATTATAACTCCCCAACTGAATTGTCTGGTCTATTCGTTCTCCCTTTAAGTCCTCCAGAGTTATATATACTTTCGCAATATTATCTCGAATATCAACCGCTACCACTTCAAGCTTTATTTCATTTTTAATATCTGACACCTCAATCCCTACAAAAGGCTCTGCTATTTCCTCTGGCACTAAGTACATAAGCTCATATATACTCTTTATACTCTCTGCCAAAACTGGTACTCCAACAATACTTATACCCATCACCAAGCACCCTGTTAGCACTGGTTTTAAGTATATATTTTTATTATCTCTATTCTCTCTTATTTCTCTTTCTTCTTTCATATCTCTTATAGTCTTATTAATTAACTCCTCTCTCGGTCTTATCTCTTGATTTAATTTTTTATAATCATCTTTAAACTTAGTCATAATAATCCTCCTCTTTTATAAATTCTTTTAGTAGTTTTCTTGCTCTAGTTAACTGCGTTCTTATAGTAGAGCTCCTACGTTTTAGTACAACGCTTATTTCTTCTGTAGTAAGTTCTTCGTAGTAATACAAATGTATCACTTCCCTATATTTTTTAGGTATCTTTTGTAGCTCTTTATACAAGTCCAGCTCCTGCTTATCTTCTTGTTGGTACATCTCCCCTTCTACCTCTTTTAGCTCTACGCTCTTTCTCCTAAGTGCCTTATTAAAAAAGTTATTACTACAATTTATTGTTACTCGTATTAGCCATGCCTTCCTATGGTTCTCGTCTCTAAACTCAGCTTGTTTCTTGACGTATCTAATAAATACTTCCTGAAATATGTCGTCTGAATCATGTCGTGTGCCAGTTTTAGAGTAGGCTAGCTTATACACCATCTCTCCATACTCCCTCACTACTTCTTCGTCTGTCTTAAATTCTAAGCCCAAATAAATCACCTCCCTACTTATAACACCATTTATCTACCAAAATTGCTACAAAAAAAAATTAAATATATATAAAAAATATTAAAAGAAATGGTTATCAATAAAAATTACTTTACTTATCGCTATAATTAACAATATAATTTTTTGACAATGGTGTAATAAATTTGACCAGAGATATAACCCTTGGAAATTTTGTAGTTAAATTCAATAATAATACTGGTGAGATTGTTAAATACGTTTCTGGAAATGGTAATCTCGAGTCTGTCTTAAATTCTAAGCCCAAATAAATCACCTCCTTACTTATAACACCATTTATCTACCAAAATTGCTACAAAAAAATTAAATATATATAAAAAATATTAAAAGAAAGGGTTATCAATAAAAATTACTTTACTTATCACTATAATTAATAATATAATTTTTTTGGCAATGGTGTAATAAATTTGATTAGAGATATAACACTTGGAAATTTTGTAGTTAAATTCAATAATAATACTGGTGAGATTGTTAAATACGTTTCTGGAAATGGTAATCTCGAGTCTGTCTTAAATTCTAAGCCCAAATAAATCACC
>JAWXUY010000025.1:0-13250 GCA_044425885.1 bacterium
ATAAATTGGTTACCAAACGCTAAGCTAGATGAAACTAAAGAAGTTAGTGCAAGAGACAATGAAAAAGTAGATGAGGCCTTGTTTTATTGGGGATTTGGTACAGATGCTTATGGTAGTTCGACTCAGGTAGATGCGAAGTTCACAATTAGTTATCCTATACAAGACGGCATACAAGCGGATATAGTAGTACAAAGACTTGATACTGAACAAGCAAGGATAACTTATTTCTTAAATGGTGAGAGTGCTATAGGGGATAAAACTCTTAGGGTTTATGACGATAGAAGCACTGCTTATAAAGAGCCTACAAGAACAAACTTCCCTTTTACAGATTCTTCTACTAACTATATTAATATACCAGATGGCGAAAATTCTGCAACTCATGTAGATTTTTATATTACAGCTGGTAATGGTTATTCTTTTACTTTTTATGGTAGAACTGTAATTTTTAAATGGGAAAAGAATAGCGGTAGTGATGACGTATTTTATGTGCAAACAGATGGTATAAAATATGGTAACATATACCCAATTTCTTTATACACAGAAGCAAATGGTAAAACGAAGTTAGATACGACTAGAGTTTTCTTAGGGGTAGATACTTCTACAGCTTATAATGAAATTACTAAAACTGGTTTTGGATCAACTCCTTTTGCGAATGCAGATCCTGAAAGTGTTGACCCTGATGTTTCAGAATTCTTAAAGTCTTCTCTTAATATACCTACAGAAGGTAAAGGGGTTGTTTCTTTGGGGCATGATGCTATAGACCAAACCCAGCGACCGATAACAGATTATCCAGGTACTTACGTATCGGGGGTTAATATTATGTTTGATACTCCTAAAACTTGGGTTTCTGACTGGCAATGGAGTGGAGAATATGACTCAGATGGTGAACCTATTGAAGATACTGGTGAATGGGTAAATAATAGCCGTTTTGAGTTTATAGAAACTTCGGACGCAGACGGGATACAAGCAATCTTAAACGTTGGTACTTCAGCGACAGATGTAAAAGGCGCTGAAATTCGTATACCTAACGTTTATGAGTCTTATAATGATTCAGATGCTTACGATCCAAATACTGCTGCAAATATGTATTTTGATAACAACGTAGCGGCAAATTATGCTTATAGTTCAAATAAAACAGACGGTAGTCTTAATGCTATTAATAGTTCTAGTGGTAATGATATTATGGCTATTAATGATGGGGTTATGGCTATAGAAGATGAAGTTGGGTATTCTTTAGATCAAAGTAAGTTATATGATTCTAATATTAGCACAGCTTATGCTTCAGCAGCCCATAGTAAAGGTACATATCCAGAGGGTACAACTGGCGAAGATGGAAAAGATATCTCAGGTACTTCAACAGACGGTGAGTGGTATGATATAAAACAATATGACAAAATAACTATTATGATAGATGATGCAATACAAGGTTATTTTGATGAAAAAATAATTGAAATTAGTATATATACAGAAAATTCAACTAATCCTTTAAATCTGCTTAATGTTAAGAATAATGCAGATAATTATGCAAATTATGGTTGGACAGTAAATGGTTATGAATTTGTATATACTATACAAGCTAAGCCTACTGGAGATATTTCCTTTGCTGTAGATGACAATCGTCAGAAAGTTTCTTTTGATGTTTCATCGCTTACTAATGATGGAGTTACTTATGGATCGTATGAATTTTCTAATAATACTTCAACAGGTGGTTTAGGTTCAATGTTAGACTTAAATACTGGAAATAAAATAGAAATTATTATTGATGATGATGTTATAAATGCATTTAATAATGGTTCAGTAGATATAGGTTATATATCAAGAAATGATGAAGATAGTTATTTATCATTTAAGAGCGTTAATGCAATAATGAATGGTTGGTCTGGTCCTACAAATGGTAATACATATACATATATAGTACCAACTACTCCAATAGATATAGATATTAGAATTGGCAAAAATGATGATGGTGATACTAGAAAAAAATCATATATGCAAGTAAAGGACGAGGTTAAAGGGAATGGCGTTCCTAATTTTGCTTCTGTTTATATAAACAATAGAAATACTGATTATGTTTCAAGTTTAAATAGTAGCACAGATTCTACTACAATAAGAACAGATGATGTAATTACTTTTAAAGTTCCAGATGCATTACAAAAATCTTTTGATTATGACTATATAATATATTATGTTAATTTTGGTGGTGTTGATATAAATATAAAGAGTAATAATAGTGGATTTACTAAAAGTTCAAGTAGTAACTATATTTATACTTATACAGTTCCACAGACTCCAACACAAGTTATTTTTGGATTAGAAGATAATAGAGAAGGTTCGTTGGATGAAAGTGGTCTTACTAATGATGAATTTAATGGAGAAGATAAAGAGTATGCGAGTGTATCTTATTCACAGAGTACTGTAGATCCAGATGACTTAACTTCTGGTGATAAAATAACAATTACTGTAGATCCTGATTTTGAAGAAGCTTTTTATAATAGAGATGTTGTAATATATATATATATAGATTATACACCTTATGATTTATGGGAAATAATGTACGAAGGAGTAAGTGATACTAATGGTTATTGGTCGCCGAATATGGCAGGTGGTAACTATTCTTGGACATATACTTTAGATAATTCCATAGGGATACAGTTTGATGTAGATGATAATCGTAAGACAGTAGATTTTACTGGATTAGAAGATACGTATGTGGATTGGGATTATAGTGGCGATGATGAAGAATATTTAGTACCAGATGATACAATCGTTTTAACAGTTAATAATTTTATAAGTAGTTATTTTATAGATGGTTATTATAAAGTTTATATGAAAGTAGGTGCTACAACTTATAATTTAATTGATTTAAAAACAGGTGGAGATTGGGCGGTAAATGGTCTTATCTTTACTTATACTATTCCAGCGGGTACTAACAGAGGAGATATTACATTCTCTATACTAGACAATAGAGCTGAAATAGAGGAAGAAGAACTTAAAGAATATGTACCACAAACTCTTCCAACTCAAACGCCTAATGTATTTGATGATTACATAATAGAAGATGATAGCGATATACTAGAATATAGTAGTGTTACTGTAGTAGTAGCAAATTTGGTACCTAGTGTTATATATGGCTCTAGTAAAATAACGCTAGACTCTAATAATGGTAATTTTAAAAATAGTGGGGCTGTTGAGCTTGATTCAGGTACTATTTATACTTATCCAAAGTATAAAATTATAGCGCTAGATGATGATGAGTTCTATATAGAAATAACGCCTTATCAAGGCTATGGTAATAAAATGACTGGTTATTATACAGTTAGAATGGCTGATACTGCTCCATCACTTGAGAATAGCATATGGGCATTATATGAAGATAGTACAGGTGGTGCAAATACTATACTTATAACCGTCCCGCTTAATGCAAATATAGATCAAATAAAGTATTTTGATATTTATTTTAGTCTTACACCTGATAGCACAGGGGCGAACTTAGGACAAATGGTACTCAATTCTCAGGCGATAGCATATAAGCCAGACCCACAAGACGTGGCTTTTGGGACTATAGAAAATTTTGAGATAGTTTCATCTTATATATTATATGATGAAGATGACCCAAATTACGTAGAGAATTTATTTTTATCGGTTAAATGGGATATCGGGACAGAAACAACAGTTTCTTCTCTTGCTTCAACTCATGATGGCAATTTAAAAGTTAATTATTATTTAAATAAAGCGACAGAAGTTGGCAATTATGATGAGTTTGAGTTCGCAGGGGTGGAGCTGGAATTCA
The DNA here is from genome assembly GCA_044425885.1 of bacterium. Classification (GTDB taxonomy): domain Bacteria; phylum Bacillota; class Clostridia; order Lachnospirales; family CAG-274; genus Tyzzerella. Next base: position 3,791 of record JAWXUY010000025.1, read on the forward strand.
CAGTCGAGTCTAATACTACAACAGTGAATGATATAAAAAATGGGGTAGTATATAGAACGCCAGAGCTTAAAAAAGATGGCGTAAGTACTTATTTATCAAGCGTTATAGATTCGGGCAATACGACAAATACTAGTACTAAAACGTTTACATCTTCACGTATAGAAAACGTTGCAGGTAACGATAAAACTATTCTTGAGGCAAATGTTACTTTCAAGATACCAGTTTCTGAGAAAAATGTATCAGTGGATAAACTTATATTAGAATATCCAGAGTTATATTTAATAAATGTAAATGGTAGTTATATTATTAAGCCAGTTGGCGATGATATAATAGAAGAACAAAGAAGTATAGATACATCTTTACCAGATACTCTTACTCTTAACGGATTAACAGAAGTTTTATTAGCAACACCTCAAGAGTTAAGAATATCTGATTATGATGAAACTTACATGAATGTAAGATTTACAACAGTAGATTATCAATTATCAACAGATTTATTATATAAATATGACCAGATTATGCTTAAAAATATAGGGCGTCAGCTTACTAATGACTCTATTTATTATGATTTATTCGTAACTCAAAGCAAAAATCTATTTGACAAGATAATCGCAACAAATGATGAAGGAAAAGACTTTAGAGAAGTTTATGAAGGCTCTATAGTGACTTATGATTTAGAACAGCAACAAGCTCAAGAAGCAGGTTTAGATGTAAGTATGAAAAATGTAGGGACAGATGGAACTACTCTTATAGATGCACTTAGAGCAGATAAAGTAGTAGAGCTATATGACCTTAAGCAAAATTTTGGTGTTAATTCACAACAGGTTAATATTCAAGATTTAGATAGAAATGAAACTTATTATGTGATAGCAGTAACTAGAATTATACCTTCTAAAATTTCAGATGGTACTATGTTACCAGAAAGAGAAGATACTTCCGCTTTCTCAAACATAATAACGATTACAACTTTAAATGGTGATAATGACTTAACAGATGATAACAAAATACCAGCTGCTCCAACAAATTTTGAAGCAAAAGATACTTCTCAAAGTGCTACTACTTTATCATGGGATATACCAGTGGAGGTAGATGATGTTAGTAGCGAAGGGGTATTAGAGTATCAATTTATAAGAACTCAAGGTTATGAAATAGATACTTCTTTCTATGAAGATAAAGTAGCCTACGAATTTGCTTGGGAAAATATACCAGAAGAAGTTTCGTTAGTTGGTTTTAAAACAGATGGAGATGCTATATATAAATTTGACAAAGAAGAACTAGAATTTGAAGATGATATAGCTCCAAGCAGTCAGTTTAGGTATATAAATTATGCCGACAACACAAGAGAAATTAAAGATTATACTTTAGTACCAAATACAATTTATTTCTACTATGTGAGAGCAGTTAGAGTGACAGATGGGCAAGATCAAGCTTATTCAGTTTGGGTTCCTCTTACGCTTACAACGCCTAATGTAGAAGCACCAGAAAATCTTCAAGTAGAGTATGAAGAAGAATTTGATACATTTACAGAAGTTATGATAAGTTTTGATCTTCCACAAATGGATATAACAGACATAGGGGAGTCTTACTTAATGGAATATGCTATAAGAGAAGACATAGGAGATTGGCTTGAATTTAATTCAATAGACCCTAAAAAATGTACTATTACAATTGATGATGTAACAGGGGCTATAAGAGTTATGTACAAAGTGACAGGTCTTGAACCAGGTATTTCTTATAAAATAAAAGTTAGAATTTACAATACTGAGCTTGAAAGCTATTCAATGTATTCAAACGAGGTTGAATATAGAACAGAATATGATAATGATGCTGGTGTTGATGAAGAAAAAGTTGAAAACTGGTTAGGTGCATTTGATGACTTAATCGACCAACTCAAAAAAGACCCTTACTGGAAAATGGAGGATAGTTATACTTCTACTAAAGTTTACTACAGACAAGATTATTTCCCTGATATAGTAAATTTCACAAATGGAAGTTTAATACCTTTAGATGGAGGGCAAGAAAATACGTTTAAACAATTTTATTTACCAGCAAGCGCAGCAATAGAGGCATTTAATGGTAATAAAGGATTTAAAATACAAAATGGTGATATGAGCGTTATTATTTCGGCGCAAGCTATAGACCCAAACTCAGTGGCAGAATTAAAAGCAGTTTCAGAGGAACTTGCATTATTAGCTACTGAATTAGAAGATTATTTTGTAAAAATTACACTTACTTTTGAGTATTCTTTATTCGTAATGGGTAATAAGTACAATTCAACTCCAGTTGTTGGTATATATCTAGATGTTATTACAACTGATGATGAAATAGCAAACATGGAAGAAAGAATGATTTTCTACATAGAGGAATTAGCAGATGAAGAAGCTTATACAACAGATTATGAAAAAGAAATACGTAGACTAGTAGAAGAAAAAGAAGAAAATAATGTTATTCTTAGATATATGAATTCTACTTTCGATGCACTCAAAGCAGAATTAGCACTAGAAATGGAAGAAGATATTCAAGATATGGCAGTAGTTACTCAAGAGTTTACTACTCTTCCTAAACAAATTTTAATTACTAATCCTAAAGAAACTGGATATTCTTATCAAGCATACAAAGGTAACCTAAATTCAGATAAGACTACTAGTTGGGTAGAAACAACAGTAAGAGATTACTTAGAAGAAAAAGCGCTTTATACTAATACTACAGGTAGATATGGATTTACATCTAGTTATGTAAGCATAGACAATGTAGGTAGTATAGATACTACAGGCTCAGTAATAGAGCTATATTCTAAGTATGGATTAAGTGATTATATAGGTTATAATGGCACAGTTAATTTAAATGACGTTATGACAAGAGATGCTATACTTGGAACATTTGCTTCTTTAGCAGGTTGTCCATCTTATACAGCTCCGATAGATTTTTTCGCATCTAAAGGCATTACTGTCACAGCAAGAGATGGAGATAGTCCAATGACGTTAGAAGAAACTATTTATTTAGCAATGAAAGTATATGAAATAAAAACAGGAACAAGCGCTGACCAAATAAAAGTTAGAAATTATAACTTGAGTAGTGGCGTAACAAATATAACAAGTAGATATAAGCAGTCAATACAAGTAGCATACGATTTAAATCTATTTACGAAGGAAAATGCAGATGCAAGAGCGAGCGTAAATGCAGGAGAATTATTACAAATGGCGAATGCTTTATCTAAAGTAACAAATATTTAAGAAATAAGAAATAAGAAACAAGAAACAAGAAACAAGAAACAAGAAATAAGAAATAAAAAAGGCTTAGTAACATAATATATTATAATATAATACGTATAGTAAAGTAGTGATATTGCTATAAAGATTGTTATTGTTACTAAGTTTATTTTTTATGATAATTAAAAATAAAAAAATCTTAAAAGATTGGAGGGATTTTATTTTATGTTTAATAAAAAAAATAAGTTATTAAAGAAATGTATGGCTAAAATTTTATGCATGACCATGTTTGTTGGAATGTTTCCAGCTGAAGTAGCTCTGGCTAATAACCAAAAGCATGTTAATAGTGTTTATATTAATTCCTATGGTTCAGAACATCCGAACTATAATTTTGACATTCTTTGGAAAAATCCAATAACTTGGGATACTCTTTCTAATGATACTCAAGATGGACCAACGCAATATTCTATTTCTAAAAGAAATGCAATAGCTTCTACTAATCAATTTGAAGATATTTATACTATTGATACTAGCGCTATAGCAGAGAGTGATAATGGGTTAGATGGTAGCTATTATCCAACTATTTATTCACTGGAGCAATCTGGTTTAAATAGCGGTACTCTTTATGAATATAAAGTAGTGCCGATACATTATCATAGACTTTGGAGTCAGAATGCGGAAGCTTGGTACACTGCTCCAGCTTCTTATGATTCGAGTACCCCGTTAGAAACTACTTTATTTTTAACAGATATGGAAATTAGCGCATCAGGTAAAGATAATACTCTTACTGTTGTATTCGATAAGCCTACTTATGAAGGTAGAGATGTATTTCCTTACTATAAACTTTCTTATCAACAAGGGGGCTCAGATGTTGGAAATGTATTTAATGGCAATGAGATAGTACACAAAGATAATTTAACTGTTGTAGGTACAGATGCTTCAAGAAATGGTGTCGTTCAAGTTTCTTATGACATAGTTAGTAGTACTATCCAACCAGGTAGTGTTTACGCAGTGAAAGTAGAGCCTATGATTGATGAAGCTACTGAAATCAGGGACCCTAATTACAGTGAGAGAAGCTATGTAGAAGTAAATGGTACTTACAAACATGTATCTTATAATCCTAGAGATTCTTATAGCTATAGAACAGACGATGCAACTGTTGCTTTAGGACTTGAAATAGAAGAAGATGGTAATGATTATATCAGACTTATTTGGGGTGACCTTAATATATCTGAAAGTGAGATTTATAAAATTCAAATATTAACAGGTGATACAGAAGATAATACACAAACTCTAATAGGTGAGCTTTATGGTATGAACGCTATTACGGTTAATACATGGAGATTAGTAAAACCCACTAATACTACTTATTATCAAATAAAAGTTTACTTAAATGGTAGTGGTGATGTTACGATGGACTCTGTAGTATCAAGTTATGATCCATCTAAAATAAATATTACTCCTAATACGCCAAATTTATTTGGTGACCCTAATGTAAGTGCTAGTGCTGTAGATATAGATTTATATTGGGACGTATTTGAGCGTTCTGCTTATAGCGATAGCGAATTAAGTATGGTAGACCCAGATACAAATATGTTGATAGACCGTGATGTTTATTATACTTTTTATGTTACAGATGAATTAGAATATTTAAACAGTAGTAGTTTGCCCTCTATAAGCGAAGAACTTACTGAATTTACTGGTTATGGATTAAAAGAACAATCCTATGATCGTTATGAAAAAAAGGTTTATACCAAAAATATTACTGAATATTATACCAGAGATGAAGATGGCTATTTTGTTACAATGCCATTAAGTCAAAATAAAACATATTATGTAAGATTAGAAACTTATAAGCTTAGTACTACTGGGGCTTATTTAGATGCTCCAGATGTAGAAGTACAAATATATGTAGAGGCTGTTGACGAGTTAGCAACTCCGCAGGCAATCACAACGCCTCCTCTTAGATTTAAAAAAGATAATAGTGGAAATGACATGATTACTCAAACAGAGATGACTCTCGAATGGAATACATCTTGGTATGAAGTTTATAATCCAGAAGATGAAACTTGGCATACAAGAGTTGCTCTAATAGATGATAAGCTTGTTTATGGAAGCGATTTAACTACTTCAGATATTTTAGTAGATTTCTATGATTTAAGTGGAGAAATGTCTGTTTATAACGCATTTGTAGATGCTGGCTATTCAGACCCAGATTCACTGGTAATAAGACAAATAGATATATCACAAAATGATATCCAATATGAAATGATTTATATGCCATTTGATGAAATTAATGAAAGTGGTGGTTATGAAAAATATATAGCAGAATTATTAGCAACTGAAAGCGATTTATGGGAGTCTATAGATCCAACTTTCACAGACCCTAGATATGCAGAGTATTATATAAATGGTTTACAAAAAAATACTAGATATGCAGCCCTTTTAAGACCTTATAGGATTACAACAGAGGGCAAAAAAGAAAGTTATCCGGCTTATATTCTTGGTACTACTTTACCAGATGATATAGAGCTTGATATAACTCCAACTACTCCAGCTTTATATCCTGTAAGTACTTCAGAAATTACTCTCACTGTTGAGTGGCCTCATGATTTAAATAGTACTACTTATGAGTTAGCGGTAGACGAGATATTAAAAGCAGACCCTTCTACTAGTACTTACATATTTGACTCTACTCAAATAGCAGAAGGGGCTTCTTCTTACAAGAAAGATGAGTCAGATACAACTTATTTACAATATGAAATGGAAACTTTCTTCCCAGAAACAGGGTTTTATATTTGGATTAGGTCTTTAGTAGGTAATAATTACTCTGATTGGTCTAATGCAATCTATATGACTACAGATTCGATAGTAGTTCCAGATCCCCCGCAAGGTTTTGGTCCAGCTTCTTATTCTAGTTTAGCAGTTTATAACTCTAAAAATAATGCAGAGTATGTTCCAACAGACCCTAATTATTTAATTCTTGAGTGGCGTAGAGACCAGCTAGATAAAGTGGAAGACCCTATATCAGAGCTTGAAGAAGAAGAACCAGTAGTTGAGCCAATAATAGATGTAGTAGATATTCCTAATAATTATTTAGCTAAGTTTAATAATCTTCTTGCTAATAAAGTCTATTATGCTAGAGCAAAAACTAAAGTCCATGTTACCAAAGTCGGCAATGAAGTTAATAGGTATTATACTTATATAGTTCAAGTTTCTATTAATAGTGATTTTAAAGATTATATTACTATAGAGATGCCTACAATCGACTTAACAGCAGATAGATATTTATCAGCAGAGTCAGGCTGGACTAATACTCTAAGATTAAAAACAGATATGGATAAAGGCGGGGATTATGACGAAAACATCTTTGATGATTTATATCCTCTCCCAAATGATGATTTTGAAATAATCTATGACGAACCAACAGAAACTCTAATTTACAGATTCAGAGGTAACTCTATTGATGCAAATGGTGACCCAGATAATCTCGTTGATCAAAGGTTAATATCTACTCTCATAAATAACAAAGTATTTAATTATGACATAGATTTAACCACTTATGAGGATAAGTCCATTGCCAATAGGGTAATACAGATGCCCTACTCCATAGTCACAACTATGCAAGAGCGTAAAATAACTTTAAGTGTCACGATGGGTGATACAAGAATTTCTTTAAATCCTGGATTTACTGACACTTATCAAGCGCAATCTATAGGTACTCTTTCAGATAATTCAAGTCTTACTATCAACATCAAAGAAAATACAGATTTACCATCTACTTCTATTTATCAAAGCTACACTACAGAGCCTCAAAAAATCTCTATGACAGTAGAAAATGAAGGAAGAAGCGTAAATCTTACTTATACTGGTTCTGAAATGGATATCTATATGGCTACTAATAATCCAGAAACTGTATCTACTAGCAATATTAGTGCTTATAGAGATATAATAAATTCAGATTGGCAAGCAATAGACACAGCAACACACAATTTAGATAGAAGTATTTATCAAGTAAAAACAACTACTTTAGGTAATTATACTACTATCGGTACTACTTTCTATTCAGGTAGTACTACAGAGTCTGGTAGCTCAGGCGCAGATGTAATAGATTTTAATAATAAAATTAGAATGACAGATGTTATAGATATACAAGCAAACGAAGTAGTAACAGCTATTCAATTAAATAATATAATGTCATCTATAGCAAGCAACAAACAAGAATTTAGTGTAAATACAGCATTATCATCAGCAGACCAGCAATCATTAGCAAGGTCTACTATGCTAGTTGGTGGAGATGTTGTAAGTAGAGAGGCGGCTATATCATCATTAGTCCAATTATATGAACTAAAAGTAGGGTATAGAATAGAGCCAGTTACGACATCTTATGCAGATTCATGGCAAGCGCATTCAGCTTACCAGTCTAATATAGTTAAAGCATCAGATGTAGGGTTTTTCAAGCAAAATGAAGAAGTAGACCCTAAAGAGCCTATAACATGGGGAGATATGACTCACATGGTTAATATTATATTATACGATAGTGCTTATTAACAAAAAATAAAAAATAAAAAATAAAAAATAAAAAAAAAGCTATAAATTTAGATATATAAATTTATAGCTTTTTTTAATATTATATTATATTAATTATATTATGTTTTTAAGATACATATAGTTTAACATTTGAGCGTGTTTTTGGTTGTCTATTAGACATTCTAGTATTAAATCTCGGACGTCTAGCTCATTAAACATAGTCATGATTATTCGATAGAAATTGGCATTGTCAAGCTCATTTTTGAAAGAGATGTCAATTTGCTCTAAGAAGTCATCTTCATGATGAGAGTAAGATTTATAATCACAATGTTTTTTATTTGTTTTATCATCATCTTTATCTTTCTTATCTTTCTTATCTTTCTTATTTTCGCAATTATGCTCTCTATCGCAGTCCCTATCTCTATCTCTATCTCTAATAATATTCTTCTCTACCAGTGGATACTCAAATTTCCAAGACAAGTCTACTTGGTTATCTATCATCTTCTCGTATAAATATATTAACATATCCTTGTGCTTGTGTTTATCTAAAAAAATCTCCCTAATTACCTGCTTATTATAATTCGATTTAGTCATATCAGACATATATTTATAATACTTTATAGATTTGTCTTCGTGTATTATTGCTTGCTCTATTAAGTCTATTACATATCTCTCGCAGTTTTTACTAAAGTCAAAATTATTATTTTTATTATTTTTATTATTCATATATTTAGCAACTCCTATATAGTCATATAATTTATATAGTTTAATATATATGCCAAAATATATGTATTATGAATTTAATAAATTTATTAAATTAGTAACTAGATAAAAAGCTATAGCTTTGGTTATACTTTTCTATACCACCTTTTGTGCTTATATTCGTATTTAAAAGCACTCTATCATAACTTTGCTCATCTTTAGAAATATCTTCAAAAGTTATAACTACTTCTTCCTGTAGGCTAGTACCTGAAACGTATGCAGATAATAACTCATTAAAATTATCTATAAAATAATGGTCATTTTCACAAAAAATCACGGCTGTTATGGTAGTTATGCCAGTTTCGTCATCAAGATTGCTATACATATTGTCTATTAGATAATCGTTATTATGAACAGTTTGCCATATAAATTTTTCAGTGTCATTTAATAATTCGTTCAGGTCAATTTCCAGAGCACCTTCATTATTTATAGTGTCAGATAGCACTACATTACTAGTATCTACGTTATTAGAATCACTAGAATCACTAGAATTACTAGCACTAGAGCTGTTACTAGAATTATTTGTAGTATTACTACTACTTCCGGGATTAGGGGTTGAAGTATCTTTTTTAGACTCTTGGACTATTGTGCCATTTCCAGAACTGCTGAAATTTAAGTTTAGATTCTCAAAAGACAATACATTACTATAGACAGTAAAGAATATTATAGAAAATATAGAGAGATTAATTTTTTTAGACTTATCGACATTATCACTTAATATCCAGAGTAGAGGTATACCTATATGAGGTAGTATAAATAAAAAAACTAAAAACGAAGTTGATATTTTATTTTGATTATTGTTAGTGCTGGAGTTTTTATTTTTATTGGTTGAGGCTTTGTTGTTTTCTTTGGTCATGATGTTATATACTCCTAAAGATTAATTTAGGTCCTTTCTAGATTAATTATTATGTTAAATTATTATGTTAAATTATTATATTAAATCATTATACAACCAATGC
>JAWXUY010000272.1:0-2393 GCA_044425885.1 bacterium
AATTATAATTAGAAAGGAATATGCTAATTTATTCATAAAAAAAATAAGCATAACAATTAAAAATATGCAGAATTTAGAACAAAAATTAGAAGGTAGAATTATAAAGGGCGTAGGTGGGAATTACTTTGTCGCTACAAAAGACAAAACTTACACTTGCTCTATTAGGGGAGTTTTTAGAAAGGGTAAGATTATTCCTACTGTTGGCGACTATGTTACCATTTCTCTAAATCAAGATGATACTGGCATCGTAGAAAAAATACACCCTAGAAACAATATTCTTATAAGACCTAAAGTAGCTAATATAGACTGTGCTGTTATTACGTTTGCTATTATAAACCCAAATATTAACGCAGATTTACTAGATAGATTTTTAGTGCTCGCTGAAACTCAAAACATAAAACAAATAGTTATTTGCGTTAATAAATGTGACTTAGCTTCTGAAAAAGACTTGGAGAATATCAAAAATATTTATGGTGATATATACGAAGTTGTTTTTACAGATACGATTAATAATACACATAATGGTATAGAAAAACTAAAAGAGATTATAAGTAATAAAGTGACTGTTTTTGCTGGACCATCAGGGGTTGGGAAATCTAGCCTTATAAATGCTATCTCTAACATGGATCTTAAAATAGGTGAGATAAGCCAGAAGATAAAAAGGGGTAAGCACACTACAAGGCAAGTAGAGCTTTTAGAGGCTTGGGAAAATACTTATATAGTAGATACTCCGGGATTTACATCGCTTAGTATGGAATTCATACGAGTAGAGAATTTTTCTCAATATTTTAGGGAGTTTCAGCCTTATTTGAGTGATTGTAAGTTTTGCGATTGCAAGCATATACATGAGCCAGACTGTGGAATAAAAAATCAACTAGATAAAAATATATCTAAACAGCGCTATAGCAGGTATAAGGCGCTTTTTCAAGAAATAGAAGATTTAAATAAATAAATAAATTAAAATAAAAGGAGTTTTTAAAAAATATGATTAAATTATCACCATCTATACTATCGGCAGATTTTATGAAACTAAACGAAGAAATAAAAGTTTTAATAGATAACGGAGTTAAATATATACATCTTGATGTTATGGACGGTCTATTTGTACCTAATATATCTATAGGAATGCCAGTTATTAAAAGTTTAAAAAATTATATTAGTACCAATTATCCAAATGACAATATTGTTATAGATGCGCATTTTATGATAGTAGAGCCAGAGCGTTACATCGACGAGTTTATTAATCTAGGCTGTGATATAATAAACTTTCATTTTGAAGGCACTACAAAGCACCAAGATATTATTGATAAAATCAAAGCGTCAAATAAAAAAGTAGGAATGACTATAAAGCCAGCGACAGACTACAAAGAGTTACTGCCTTATATAAACGACTTAGATTTGATTTTAGTTATGGGAGTCCAACCTGGTTTTGGGGGACAATCACTTATAGAGAGTACACTCGGGAAAGTTTCAGCGTTAAGAGAATATATTCAAGATAATAATTTAGAGTGTGAACTAGAGATAGATGGAGGGATTAAGCTAAATAACGTTGAGCGAGCGCTAGAAGCAGGAGCAGACGTTATAGTAGTAGGGTCTGATATATTTGAGAGTAAAGATAAAGCTGAGGTAATAAATGAGTATAATAAGCTTTTTGAGAAATATAGTTAAAAATATAAAGAAAGTTGAAAATAAAATAAGAATAATATGATGAAGGCTTTAATCGTTGCAAATGGAAATATAGATGATGTTAATTTAATAAAAGAGATTAAAAAATCTGTTTTACTTGAAGATGATGTGGTTATCGCTTGCGATGGGGGATTAAATCATCTTTTTAAGGCGGAGTTAACGCCAGACTATATACTTGGTGATTTAGACTCGGCATCTCTTGATAATGTAAAGTTTTATAAATCTAAGAATATTAAATTTATAGAATTTAATACACAAAAAGATGAGACGGACTTAGAAATTTGTATAGAGTTTGTGATGTTGCTTGGAGTTAAAGAGATTATTATTATGGGGGCTTTGGGAAGTAGATTTGACCATAGCTTAACGAATGTAAATTTGTTAATCAAACCGATAGAGGCTAATATAAATGCTTATATAATAAGCGAACATAATAAAATTAGCGTTATAAATCCTAATTTTAACTCTGATATTTTTAAAAAGTGTAAAGTAGGTGATACTTTATCGCTTATCCCATTAACGACAAAAGTAATGGGAGTTACTACTAAAGGTCTAAAGTACCCTTTGGATAATTATACAATGAGCATAGGGAGGTCTTTGGGGGTAAGTAACGAGGTTATAAGTGAAAATCCATACGTAACTATAACAAAAGGCTATTTAATAGTTGATATTGCAAGAGATTAGATTTGGTATATATATTTGTAATTTTA
>JAWXUY010000273.1:0-2392 GCA_044425885.1 bacterium
TACAAGAATATGGCTTCTTCCCTAATAACGATATTAATATATTGCGTTGCATAAGCAAGTATGAGCTTAAATACCAGTCTCAGCCCACCGCCCTAAAAATAAGCAAGCAATTAAATATTACCCAAGCTACCATTACGCCCATGATTGACCGTCTTGTAAAAAATAATTATATTCATCGCATTGTTTCACCAATTGATAAGCGTGCCAAGCTACTCTCTATAACTCAAAAAGGGCGTGATTTGTTATCTCAAAGCAAATCACAAGAAAAAGAACAGTTATCAAAGCTTGTTTCTTATCTTGGTGAAGAAGACACTTTGGAGTGTATTCGTCTTTTGAAAAAAGTTTCCCGTTATTTAGGCAAAAACAATGAAACCTAAGAAGTATAAAATAAGTACACTTTTTTAGTGTACTATTCTTTTACAATAAAAATACTTAGCTATACTAATCATTTTAAGGAGGTTCTTATGAACGAAAACAAACAAAAAAATTTTGAAAACTCTAGTATCCCAAAAGCCATTTGGTCTCTAGCTCTACCCACTATTATAGGTATGCTTGTTATGGCTTTCTACAATATTGTAGATACATTTTTTATTGCACAAACAAATGACCCAAATCAAATAGCTTCTGTGTCTTTATCTATGCCCATATTTATGATGTTAATGGCTCTAGGTAATCTATTTGGTGTTGGTGCAAGCTCCAATATTTCACGAAACTTAGGTAGTAAAAATTACAATATTATCAAAAATATATCCGCAACTTCTTTTTATGTAGCCTTAACTATATCTATACTTGTTACAATAATAGGTATAGCTTGTATAAATCCTTTGGCAATCGCTCTCGGCACAACCGAATTTACTCAAAAATATGTAACAGATTATTTAATAATAATTTTCATTGGCTCGCCATTTATTATTTGTTCCGCTACTTTATCTCATATTATAAGAAGTGAGGGCAATGCAAAAACTGCTATGAGAGGTATGTTGCTAAGCACTTTAATTAATATAATTTTAGACCCCATATTTATCTTTGTACTAGATTTTGGAGTAGTTGGGGCATCTATCGCTACCATTATTGCAAATATTTTTTCTTTCTGCTTTTATGTCATTATGATAAAAAAATCTAATGAAACTTATATCAAATTAAGTTTCAAAGATATTAAGCTTTATGACAAAATATTATTTAATATTATTGCAGTCGGTACGCCCGCTTCTATAACAAGTTTATTTACTAGTATTTCTACTATTGTTTACAACTTATGCTTAACTCCTTATGGTGAAGAAGCAGTTGCGGCAATGGGCATAGTTATGAAAATAACTCTAATCTACACTATGATTTTTATGGGTATGTCAACAGGTGTTCAACCCCTTTTAGGTTACTGCTATGGTGCTAAAGAAAATAAACGCCTAAAAGATATTATTATATACTCTCTAAAATCTGTAGTTATAATCGGTCTTATATTTTTTACTTTTTTCTTCTTATTCTCTAGTCAAACAATATCTATTTTTATCAATGATGATACTATTATCTCATATGGTAATGATATGTTAAGAAAACAAACAAGTACTGCTCCTATTATAGGAATATTATTCTTAGCTATGTCTACTATGCAGTCTACAGGAAAAAGCTTAGTAGCAATGATACTATCTCTAAGTCGTCAAGGCTTCGCCTTTATCCCAACTATACTTTTCTTAGCCAACAATTATGGCTTAGCTGGTCTAACTTGGGCGCAACCTATTGCCGACCTAATTACTCTTATAATCGCCTCTATAATACTATTATTATTCTTTAAGCAATTAAACAACAACAATTATAAATTATAAATTATAAATTACAAATTACAAATTACAAAAAAAAATAAATAACTAACTAATTCTCAATCAATTAATTAATTATTTATTTTTTTTATTTTTTTTATTTTTTTTATTTTTTTAATTCTTATCTTGACAACTTTCTTCGCATGAAGATGGGCATGAAGATGGGCATGAGCCTCCACAACTAGAACCACTATCGCATCCTATACACTTTACTCCATTTTTCTTCGCCTTCCAAACGTATCCACTCGCCATTAACAGTATTACCATTATTACTAATCCTACTATGATATCTATCATAAGCCATACTTCCTCTTTAATTAGTATTTAATTTATATTCTTCAATATTTTTTCCAGACGACTTTATCAGTCCTATTACTATTCCTATTATAACTAAAACTACTACTAGTCCTACTAAAAATCCTTCACCTAGTGAACCTATTGTAATAAGTGTCCCTATTTGATATGTAAAGAATGATAGCACGTATGCTACTCCAAACTGTAGTCCTACCCCTCCTAAAAGCCATTTTTTACTCTGCATTTCTGAGTTCATCGCCCCTATAGCTGCAAAACAAGGTGGA
>JAWXUY010000274.1:0-2378 GCA_044425885.1 bacterium
ACCCCAAAACCAAAAGTCCTTTCTATATGATATTTTAAATATATATATATATATACGTATTTCTAAATATATATATAATAAGCTAGCAAAATATTAATAAAACGAGAGTGGAAAATTTACCCCACCCTCAAAATCCAACCTATATCTATTCCACCAATCACTTATTATTTACTATTATATCACATATAAATATTTTTTACAATAGTTTTTATTATTTTTATTTTTTATTTTTATTTTTTAATAAAAAACTCCTTTATTACACCTTTATTGCCTTTAACAACTACATTACATCTCTTTAAATCCCCTACGCTTTTATTAATTAAAATACATTGAAATCCAAATTTTAAATATAAATTTATTTTTTTTATAAATTTTGTATTGACATTTAATTTAAAATAAAATATAATATACTTATAATTATTATAAATTATTTTTTTACATATGCATATTATACTTATATAGTCTTGCATCTATAAACGTATATCTGAGGGTTCCAACGGTTCATCGTTATACTTTTACCATAATTTATATAATTTAAACGGATTATTAAAATTTATAAAAAAGATTAAAAATTAAAGATTAAAAAAATAGAACAATGGGGTTCAAATTGCTAGTTGTAGGCTTTTTGTAGCCCGTTTTGTTTTATTATTTAAAATTTCGCTATCAAGCTTCTTAAATAATATTAATACGTATTATTTAAAGAAGTTTTAATATATATTAAATATAATACTTAAATTATAGGAGGATTTTATTAATGCCAAAGTATAGTAAAGATGATATTAGAAGAATTGTTGAGGAAGAAGATGTTAAGTTTATTAGACTTCAATTTACTGATGTTCTAGGAAAATTTAAAAACATCGCTGTTACTTCTTCTCAGCTTGAAAAAATTTTAGAAGATGGTATGATGTTTGACGGTTCTTCTATAGAAGGGTTTGCAAGAATCGAAGAATCTGATATGTTCTTAAAACCAGATTTAGATACTTTCGTTATTTTTCCTTGGAGACCTCAAACTGGTAGAGTAGCTCGTTTTATATGTGATGTTTACAAGCCAGATGGTACTCCTTTCGACGGTTGTCCTAGAAATATTTTAAGAAAAACTCTTAAAGAGGCTCAAGATTTAGGTTATGAGTTTAACGTTGGTAACGAAGTTGAGTTCTTCCTATTTAAAGTAGATGAACATGGAAACCCTACTACTGAGACTAATGACACTGCTGGTTATTTCGATTTAGACCCAGTGGATAGCGGTTCTAATGCTAGACGTGAAATTTGCTTAACTCTTGAAGAAATGGGCTTTGAAATCGAAGCTTCTCATCATGAAGTTGCAGAAGGTCAACATGAAATAGATTTCAAATATGACAACGCTTTAGCTACTGCTGACAATGTTACTACTTTTAAAATGGTTGTTAAAACAATAGCTCAAAAATATGGCTTACATGCTACTTTTATGCCTAAACCTATTTTTGGTACAAATGGCTCTGGTATGCACACTAATATGAGTTTATTCAAAGATGGCAAAAATGCTTTCTATGATGAAGCTGGTCCATTACAACTTAGCCCTACTGCTTACAGCTTTATCGCTGGTGTTTTAAAACATGTTAAAAATATTACTGCTGTTACAAATCCACTTGTAAACTCTTACAAAAGACTTGTTCCAGGTTACGAAGCGCCTTGCTATATCGCTTGGAGTGCTTCTAATCGAACTGACATAATTAGAATTCCTGCTAGCCGTGGAATGGGTACAAGAGTTGAGCTTAGAAGCCCAGACCCTAGCACAAATCCTTACTTATGTTTAGCTCTTTGTCTAGCTTCAGGTCTTGACGGAGTTAAGAATAATCTTCCTTGTCCAGATAGCGTAGACGAGAATTTATTCGCTATGTCTTTAGATGAGATACATGAAAGAGGTATCGAGAATTTACCTGATACTTTACATCAAGCTTTAGTATGTATGGACGAAGACCCTATGGTAAAAGAAGTTTTAGGCGACCATGCTTACAAAGCTTACAAAACTTGTAAAATTTCAGAATGGAATGATTACAAAACGTATGTTTCTAACTGGGAATTAAATAGATACATGAGTACTTATTAATATTAATATTAATAGCTATACACATATAAGAAACCGCCTTGATTTATGGGGCGGTTTTTTTGTGTGTAAAATATTTATGAAAATTTTATTAATTATCCATTGATTTTATTGTATTAATATGGTATAATTATAATATATTAGTAAAATATGTGTTTAATAGTATTATATATTTTGCTAAAATAAAAAATAATTTAATAAAGGAGAAAAAGTTTATTATGAAAAAAAACTTAAAAGTAAACACGATAAAACTATTAGTTGGTACGACTGTGCTTTCTGCTAGTATTAGCGGGGG
>JAWXUY010000275.1:0-2363 GCA_044425885.1 bacterium
AGGAGTTTGATATAATTGGTATTATACACTAATTTAAAATTAAATGCAAGTATTTTTTTTGATTTTTTTAGAATTTCACTAGAAATTCATAAAACTTTATCATAGAACTTTAAATAGTTATAAATATATATCGGATAAAATTTTTAAAACTTTAGAGTTTTTTTAAATTTTTTTAGATTAATTATCATAGAAACTTTGAACCTCGTAACCAGCTTGAGTTAGAATGGTTAGTATAGAATCATCTGCTATAAAATGGGCAGCCCCTACGACTACAAAATGAGTATTTTCACCCTCTGCTTCTAATAGCTCTACTATCTTGTTAGCCATAAGATGATTTCTAGTAGAGTCTAAAATTATACTACTATACTCCCCATCATCACCATTACCACTATCTAGAACTAAAAGCTCATTAAACTCCCTAGTTATGGAGTCGACATCACCAAGCTTAAAATAATTAAGCCAATTTTCTATAGTTTGGCTTTGAGTACTTTCTGCTTCTAGCTCAACTACTTCCCCTGCTTCATCTTGGACTAAATCATCAACATAATCAAAATTATCTAAAAGGGCTATATTCTCAAAAGCTATTTCATTGCTAAATAAAGCCTCTACTATAATTTCACTATTTTCAGATACTAAATTTTGATTAAATAAATTATATAATAATATTTGATTTACTGCATAATCTAGATTTTCAAGTTGTAGCTCATACGACATACTGTTAAATATCATAGCCTGCATTTGATAGCTTTCAAGCTCATTTATCGGCTTATCAGACGCTATGCTCCTAGTAAGAAAATACATATCTACACCATGTTCAGTTGCCATCTGGACCTCATCTTGAGATTGACTTTGAGTAGTTAGATAATTATTTAAATCATTTGCAACACTCCAAGGCTTAAATAGAGAGAGATAATCGAGAGATATATCAAGTAAATCACAGACTAGCTCTAACTTTTGATATAAATCATTAGATATGTAATCTTTTATAGTAGAACCATCTTGATACATGGCTATTTTTATAAAATCATAAATATTGTCTTGATCGCCGAAAACATTTACTTCTACATGGAGAGAATTTGAGCTGTCGAAAGCATCTTTAAGCTTTTGATTAATGGGATAAATATTTGTATTGCCAAGATGGATAGAGCCGAGTAGATAGACTGTATTTTGATTACTTTGGACTTGCCATACAAAGCCTTTAGAGCCAGCATCTAGGTCACTGTATATAGCCTCTATGAACTTGGTTGCAATAACGATAGCTTGCTCTGTTGTACAGATTTGTTCTAGATTAAGATTTACCCCATCACCTTTAATTATTTCTTTTTGAGTAAAATAGTCGATGGGTTCGCTAAAAGACTGCCCAAACTCATATTGGTCTATAAGATTAAATAACTGGATAGCAATATTGCCACGAGTTAGAGAACTGGTAGAGGAAACTAAAGGATAAGTAACGAAATTATTTTTTTGCGTGAGATTAAGAGAAGCTAACTTGTCGCTTACACCATTGAGTAAATAATCAAGCTTGTCTTGAGAGATAGGACCAGTGAAATCATCGAAATACCAATCTGTGGAGAAAATGTTGTACTTTTCGGCTTCATTTATGGTAGGGATAGCCCAACTGCTAATATTAATAATAGATTCGTTAGCATAAATAGACTGTATAGGGATAAAACTAGAAGATGATACTAATAAGGATAAGGATAAGACTAAAGATAAACCTTTAAATTTGTTGGATTTTAGTTTTTTTAACTTTTTTAACTTTTTTAACTTTTTTAACATATATGCAGAAATCTCCTTTTGGATTTAGTTTTGTAATTATAATATAATATATTATAATAAGAATAAATAAGTAATTATTTTGTAGAATCAATTAAAAAAATCTTTTATAGTGTCATCTATAAGGGAGTTATAATCAATATTGCAATCTTCTTTTGAGATTACTTTTTGAGCTAAGATAATTATAGTTTCTTCCTTAATGATATTGATAATGTCACTTTCTTGGTCA
Organism: bacterium; assembly: GCA_044425885.1. GTDB lineage: Bacteria > Bacillota > Clostridia > Lachnospirales > CAG-274 > Tyzzerella. The sequence continues at coordinate 2,006 of JAWXUY010000275.1, forward strand.
TCTTCATCATATTTGTTATCATCTTCATCATGATATCGTTTTATGTCTTGTGGACTTAATAAGCCATCTTCAATTAGATCACGTATATGATAGCGTATATCCTCACAAGTATACTCTACTAGCATTTTATCATATATTTTTCTTGCGATAGAGATATCTAATTCTAATATATTATTAGATGTGGTCACCGCTTCATTTTTACTTAGATTTATTTTTATTTTATTCATAATAATATCCTTTACTCTTTTAACTCTTTATTTGTCTTTATTTGTTTTTAGTTTAATTATATAGTTTTAATAAGTAAAATACAAGAAAATTTTTTAAAATAGTTTAATTATTAGATAATACTAATAGTAAC
>JAWXUY010000276.1:0-2362 GCA_044425885.1 bacterium
CGTGTACTTGGTCATAAACTCCGCTCCTTTTATTAGAACTCCCTCATCTATATCAAATTTAGGGTGATGATGCGGATAAAAAGTTTCACCTAATTTTTTACCACCTAATATAGCATATATCCCATTATATTTTTCTAATAGCTTGCCATAATTGTCACTTGCCGATATAGGCTCTTTTTGCTTTGATACCTCTAACCCATTTATATCACTTGTAATTTCTATTGCTTTTTTTATCATCTCTGGATTATTATAAACAGGAGGTATTCCATCTTCTGAATTAGATATAACTTTCACATCATGTAGACTCTCTATCCCCCTAGCCACTCTCTGCACTGCCTCTCTTAAAGATTTACCCGCCATCGGCTTTAAATACCTGTAAGTGCCTTTTATGCTAGCATCTGTTGGAAAAACGTTTATTGTGTTACCACCCTCTATACAGCATATACTTACTACTGCGTTATCTAAAACATCATGATAATTAGATGGTATTTGCGATAAGTGTAATACCATATCACAAGACGCTTTAATAGGGTCTTTTACTAAATCTGGTCTTGCACCATGACCGCCCTGTCCTATTATCTTATAATCTATAATTCCATTTCCTGAGAATACTGCTTCTGGTATCAATAATACCTCTCCCGCCTCTATACCTGACCATATATGTATCCCTATTACTTCGTCTGGAGCTTGCGTTTCTTCAAAATAATCAAGCACTTGCTGTATACCTTGCGAACGCTCCTCTGCTGCTTGAAAAATTAGCTTGATAGTGCCATCTATCTTGTCTTTGTTTTCAGATAAGAATTTTGCTGTTCCTAGTAACATAGCCGTATGGGCATCATGACCGCATGAATGCATTACTCCATCATTTTTTGAGGTAAACTCGAGATTAGTTTCCTCTTGAATAGGAAGGGCATCAAAATCTGCCCTTATACCTATAACTTTCTTTGAATTATTTGTATTGCCACTTATAGTACCTATAAGGCTATACGTACCCTCTAGCTCTTGATACTCTATATTTAACTTTGTCAATTCTTCTTTTATTTTTTCAGCTGTTTTTTCTTCCTCAAAAGATAACTCTGGATACATATGAAACCATCTTCTGTGATTAATTATATAATTTTCTAGCTCGCCTTGATTATTAAAATCTTTAATATTTCCCATAACATCACCTATTATATTACAAATACTATTAAATTTTTTAAATTTCTTTTAATAAATATCCATAACCTTTCTCTTTCATATCGTCTTTTTTTATAAACTTAATAGAAGCACTATTTATACAATAACGTAAGCCTCCTGTTTCCTCTGGACCATCTTCAAATACATGCCCTAAATGCGAGTCCCCCGTGATACTTCTTACTTCTACTCTTTTTCTACCTAACGACAAATCATTTGACTCTTTTATCAAATTATTTTTTATAGGTTTTGAAAACGCAGGCCAACCTCCTATACATGGAAATTTATCGCTTGAAGAAAACAATGGCTCTCCCGTTGTTACATCTACGTATATACCTTCCTCATATAAGTCACAATATTCATTATCATAAGGAGGCTCTGTATTGTCTTCTTGAGTAACTGAATATTGAAGCGGAGTAAGAGTTTCTTTTAGATCTTCTTCTGATAATTTTTTATAAACTACAGGCTCTGCCTCTTTTGCCTCTTTAAAGCTTTCTGATGATATATGGCAATAACCTTGTGGATTTTTGTTTAAATAATCTTGGTGATACTCCTCAGCGTCATAAAACCCTCTCACTGGCATAACCTCTACCACCGATTTTTTACCGATTGTTTTCTCCAAGTCTTTCATACAAGCCTCTATCACTTCTAAATCTTTTTCATCTTCATAGTATATCCCTGTACGATATTGAGTACCTATATCTCCGCCCTGTTTATTAAGAGAAGTAGGGTCTATTATTTTAAAATACATTTCTAACAAAAACTGTAGGCTTACTATTTCAGAGTCATAAGCTACTTTTATAGCTTCGGTATGACCAGTTAATTTTATACTCTCATAGCAAGGCTTATCAGTATTTCCATTGGTGTAACCTACTTTAGTATTTATAACGCCTTTAATATTTTTAAAATAGTGTTCTACTCCCCAAAAACACCCTCCAGCTAAATAAATAGTTTTCATAACAAAATTCCTCCTAATTTTTAATATTTTCTTACTAATTTGATTACCAAAATTATCTTTAAAGTAAGTAATTAGTTGACATACTCTTATTTCTGATGTCATATTACATACCAACACATTTTTATTTATTATAAAATAATAAATAATTATTGGCAAGTATTTTTTTAATTCTCAAGACTAAATAAATATACTTTTTAGACTTTTTTGTTTTATAGTAAAAATATAGAA